>CALFIC010000018.1 GCA_937876225.1 uncultured Chloroflexota bacterium
GGAATTGGGAATTGGGAATTGGGAATTGGGAATTGGGAATTGGGAATTGGGAATTGGGAATTTTCCGCGCCGAAATCAATTGTCATAAGATCGGTGATTTGGGCAATTTGGTGGTGAATTGATGCTAAAAGTTGGCGTTTGCCGCCGGCCCATTTGAGGAATGGTTTGATGGGGGTGTGGTCCGATTGCATGTCCCGTAGCCCTTTGGAGGTATGTATTTACATACCTATACGGGCATTATTGATCGATATGCGATTGCGATCAAATATGGGCGTACGGACGCAGGCGTTACGGGCGAATAGGGGCGAATAAATTCGCCCCATTATTCGCCCTTACTTGCCCTTACTTGCCCGTACGTTGTTGGCGAACCTGCACGTAGTTGGCTACGCACCACGCAGGGGGGGAGGGGGCGCAGGCGGGGGCGAATAGGGGCGAATAAATTCGCCCCATTATTCGCCCGTACGTACGATTGTTGGCGCCGGAGACTAATTCGATTCGACGGCTTTGGCCCAAAAGGCCTCGACTTGCGCTTTGAGCAAGGCGTGTTGCAGTTGGGCCAAAGCCGGGTCATCGCGTAGAATCGTTTTGGCTTCGAGTTGGGCGGCGTGGAGCAGGCGGGTATCGGTGAGCTGGGCGATTTTGAGGTCGGGGGTGCCACTCTGGCGCGTGCCAAAAAACTCGCCTGGGCCACGGAGCTCGAGGTCGATTTCGGCCAAACGGAAGCCGTCGCGAGTCTCTTCCATGGCGCCGAGCCGCTTGGTGGTGACCTCGCTGTCGCGGTCACTCACGAGGATGCAGTAGCTTTTGTGCTGACCACGACCGACCCGACCACGGAATTGGTGGAGCTGGGCCAGCCCAAAGCGGTCGGCGCCTTCGATCATCATGGTGGTGGCGTTGGGGATATCGATGCCCACTTCGATGACGGCGGTCGCCACCAAAATATCGTATTCGTGGTTGCGAAAGGCCAACATCACCGCGTCTTTGTCTTTGGGACTCATTTTGCCGTGAATCAAGGTCACCCGTAGGTCGGGGAAGACCTCGGTTTGTAACTTGATGTGCATCTCTTCGGCAGAGGGCAGGTCGGATTTTTCACTTTCTTCGACCAACGGGCAGACCACAAAGGCTTGGCGCCCCGCGCTGATTTCTTTGCGCATATGTTTGTAGGCCCGCTCGCGTTCGTGCAACCGGATGCGTTTGGTCAAAATGACTTGGCGCCCAGGGGGTAATTCGTTGAGGATGGAAGTATCGAGGTCGCCATAAATGGTCATCGTCAATGTGCGGGGGATGGGGGTGGCCGTCATCACCAACAAATGGGGATTGTGGCCTTTGTCTTTGAGTTTTTGGCGTTGCTCCACACCAAAACGGTGCTGTTCGTCGACAATCGCGATCCCCAAGCGGTGGTATTGCACCGATTCGGTAATCAAGGCGTGGGTGCCCACAATCAAATCGACCTCGCCGTTGGCGATGCCTTCGAGGACCCGCCGGCGCTCTTTGGCGCCGAGGCTGCCGGTGAGCAGCGCGACACGCACGCCGTCGCTTTGCTGGGGATCCATGCCCAGCAGCTGTTGGATTTCGGCCAAACGACTGCGTTGTTCTTCGTCGATGCCACTCTGCCACTCGCGCGAGCGCCGGACTTGGATTGTGCCTAGCAGATTGCGCAGCCCACGGTAATGTTGCTCGGCCAGGATTTCGGTGGGGGCCATGATGGCCGCTTGGAAGCCGTTGGCGACCGCTTGCAGTGCCGTAGCCGCCGCCACTGCCGTTTTGCCGCTACCGACGTCGCCTTGGAGTAAGCGTGCCATTGGCACAGGGGTGCCCATGTCGGCAAAAATCTCGCCCAAGGCGTTGGTTTGGGCATTGGTCAGTGCAAACGGCAATATCGAGAGGAAGGCCTGATGGGCTTCGTCGTTGTAGGGGATGGCGTAGCCGTCTTCGCGTTGCCAGGCGATTTTGCGTTGCAAAACACCCAATTGAATCGCCAAAAATTCGTCAAATCCCAGTCGCGTACGCGCCGCCACAATGTCTTCGGCAGTGCGGGGGAAGTGGATGGCGGCGATGGCGCTGGCCAAATCAATCAGCCCCGCCCGTTGACGCACCTCGGCAGGCAAGGGGTCGGCTACTTCGCTGGCGTAACGGTCGACCACTTGTTTGATGAGGGTGCGGGCACTGCGTTCGGCCAAGCCTTTGGTCAAGGGGTGGACGGGCACCAAGCGCCCCACGTGGATCATTTCGTCGGGGCTGAGGGCTTGGAAGGGTTGCCAATCGGGGCTGTTCATTTGGCGCTGGCCGGCATATAACTCAACCTTGCCACTGAGCATGATTTGCATGCCGATGGTGACTTGGCGCGCCAGCCACGGTTGGCGATAAAAGACTGCTTTGAGGATGCCTGTCTCGTCTTCGAGCTTGATTTCGACCGCATTGCCACCACTGCGCATACTAAAGGTACGGATGTCGACCACATTGGCCACAACCGTCTCGAGTTGGCCCGGGCGGAGCTCGGAAATAGTGGTGCGTTTGGAAAAATCGTCGTAGCGGAAGGGGTAGTGCTGGAGCAAATCGCGAATGGTACGCACCCCTAGTCGTCGGAAGGCTTGGGCATTGACTTTGCCCACGCCGGACAACGCCTCGAGTGGCGAATCAAGGGTGATAGGCGCATTGGCAGGCGCTTTGTCGGCTGCTTTGGTTTTGGGTTTGGCTGTGCTGGATGTTCCGGTTGCGGTAGCCGGTTTCTTTTTGGGTGTTTTCGGTGCCGGCTCTGCGGGTACGACTGCCGGCGGTGCCTCAACTGGTTGCCCTAGCGCCACATAGAGCTGGCGCAGGGTGGTGATGGCACCACCGAGCTGACTATCACGCTGGTCCTGATCCCAACTGTAATAGCCGCGTAAGCCGCTTAGGAGCCGGGTGACCTCGGCGTGCTGGGCGGCAGCAGGGTATTGGGTGCTCCATTCAAACAAAAACGCATCGAGGCCGCCGTCGTGGGCCGCATTGCGGCACCCGTCGAGTTGCTCGGCGCGCAAGGCGACGCCGAGCGCTTTGACCCCGTCGCGGGCGGCTGTCGGATCAAGAGAGCCCTTCATAGACCGCTACTCCCATGGCTCCTGGCCCTAACATCACGGCACTACTGGCACTCATCTGCATGGTGGTCACTTCCCCACGCGGGAAGACAGGGTCGAGGCGTTCGAGGAATTTGTCGACATCTTCGGGCGACGTCGTATAGAGCACACTCACCGCTTGCACTTTGGGGAAGTCTTCGACAAAGGTCGCCAAGCCTTCGATTGCTTTGGTGCGAGTGCGGGTACGCTCGTAGAGCACAATCTCGCCATCGTCGAGGAGCAATAGTGGTTTGATGCGTTGCAGTGAGCTGACGTTGCTGTTGGTATATTCGAGGCAGCCTGCTTGCTCGAGGGCATCGATAGTATCGACAAAAAAGACAAAATGGGTGTGGGTAACCGCTTCGGTAATCATGCGCTCTACTTCGCTAGGCGAAGCGCCGTCTTGGACGGCTCGAGCGGCATGCATCACCACGGTGCCCAACCCCGCCGAAAACGATTTGCTATCGACTACCCGTACTTTGGCGGCCGTAGCAGGGATGCGGCTCTGGGTTTGCTGCACCATGCGGTAAATAGGGCTGAGTTGGGCTGCCATATGAATCGAAAAAATATAGTCGTAGCGCTCGGTGACGCGCCGGAAGGTGGCATCGAGGTCTACTTGACTGGGTGGCAAAAACCGCGGTCGCAAGCGACCGTCGTCGATGAGCTGGTAGTATTGTTCATTGCCCAGCTCGGTACCGGCCCGGAATGATTGATCGCCGAATTGGATTTGGGTGGGAATAATGTCGATATCGAGTTCATGGGCGAGCTCTGCGGAAATGTCTGCAGTGCTGTCTGAGATGATTTTAATACGCGCCACGTTGTTTGTTCCTTTATGTTGTTGGTGTGGAGGGGACTACCGTCGCCACACTGAGTTGGACGGTGACGTTCACCCCGAGCCAATCTGAAAGCGCTTGGTGGAGTCGCGTTTGCACGCTGGCAATCTGTGGGAATGTCATATCGTCGACACGGACGGCAATGGCTACTTGGATAGAATCATAACGAGTAATGATAACCGATTGCCAGGCATCGGGGTGGGTGACGGCAATTGCGTGGGATCCAATCCCGCGGACGAGTGGGATTTGGGCTAGTTGATAGCACACATAGCGTGCTAGGGCACGGTTGGTAATCTGGATTTGGCCAGAAGTCTGTGGTTCAAGTTGCCAATCGTTGTTATGTATGGTATTATTTTGCATTAGTGTGTCACACATGTATTGTGTAGATAATCTCCTAGGAGGAGTCATCATGGCGAAATGCCAAATCTGCGATAAGGGGCTGACGTTCGGCCGTAACATCCGTCACCAAGCATCAGGTGGCTGGTTCCGGCGCGCTCCTCGCACCAATCGAACGTTCAAGGCCAACATTCAACGCACCACGTTGACACTCGAAGGCGGCTTGCAGGTGCAAGTCAGCGTCTGCACCAAGTGCTTGCGCACCATGTACCGCTCACGCTAGTCTTCTTATTATAGAAGATTGCCTGAGTCATCGCAACCAGCAACCCCCGTGGGAATTCCCACGGGGGTTGCTGTGTCTATTGCGCCGTCGCACCGAGCAACAAATGCTCAATCGCCCACGCCACCCCCGCATCGTCGATGCTGGGGATTGTTTGCTTGGCGATGGCTTTGAGGGCGGGGATGGCATTGCCCATCGCCAGCCCCAGCCCGGCCCACGTCACCATCTCGAGGTCGTTTTCTTGGTCGCCAATCGCCACCACGGCGGCTTGGGGGATGCCCAATTGCTGCGCTAATTCCGCCAAGGCCCGTCCTTTGCTGACACCGAGCGCCGTCAATTCGCCAAAGAGTTGGTGTGAGCGAGTGGTGACGAGGCGGTCGCCCACGGCGCGTTGCAGTTCGGCTAGGGTTGGTCCCACAATCTCGGGCTCGGCCACAAACAACAGCTTAGTGGCGGGGTGTTGGGCCACCACGGCCGGCAAATCGTCGCATAAGCGCACTTCGGCCCCTTCGGGGTGATAACTGAGGTAGAGGTCGAGTTCAGGGCGGCGCTGGGCAATATGCAAGACTTCGTCGATATAGGCCACCACAAAAATATCCCGGTCGAGCAGCATCTGCACCGCTTCGGCGGTAACCGCCCCCGGCATGGTCATGGCGTAGCGGATGTGGCCACTCGGCGCGTCGCGGATGACGGCCCCTTGGTAGCAAATCAACGGTTGTTGGATATTGAGGGCGGTGGCAAACGGCAAGGCCGCCCCATACATCCGTCCAGTGGCAATGGTGACGATAATCCCCGCCGCTTGGGCGGCAGCAATTGCGGCATTGACGCGTGGGTCAATGGAAAGGTCATGGCTGACGACAGTGCCGTCGAGGTCGAGCGCGAGTAGTTGGTAACGCACAAAAACTCCTTGGTGAGCGATCTGTGCGCATTGTAACAATAAATCACCTGTGGTGGCACGAAATCTGCGGCGAGTACGGGTGTACCGTCACCTATTCACCGCTGCCGCCCGATACTTTTTTATGAAAAAAACAATAGTCGGTGGTCGGTGAATGCGCATCCTGACGCCCGTTCCCATGCACCGCACGACCTACCGCATGCCCGCAACTAGGGTGGGGCGGCGGGGACAACCATCGCTATCTAGTATGGCATCGCCGCCCAATATGCTAAAATACGCCCCTATGCATAATCCGTTGCTACGGCGCTTGTTTGGCGCAACCATTGCCTATACGTTGGTGGGATTGGTCGGGCCCGCAGTGGGGTTCGTGCTGACGCCGTTGTATGTGCGGGCGCTGGGGATGGCCGGCTACGGCACCGTCGATTTGTTACAAACATTCGCCAATATGGCCTATACCGCCGCCATTATCGGTATGCCGATGGTGCTCGCAAGTGTCTATGTGCAACGTGCCGCCGAATCTGAACGTGCCGACGTCATCGCCAATGCCTTGGCGGTAGTAGTCGGGTGGGCGGCGCTCATCGCACTCGGGCTGAGCCTGTGTGCCCCTTGGCTGGCCCAATTGACCCAGCGCCCCGCTACGGCCTGGCTGATGCAAATCCAATTGCTGGCGATGCCGTTTGGGGTGGTGCATGGCACACTAGTGGCCATGTTGCGCTTGCGTGAAGCGGTGCGCTTGACCCTGGTGTTGACGCTGGTCGGCGTTGTCGTGACAGCAGCGGTGCGATTAACCTTGGTGGTGTGGCTGGGGTGGGGTATCGCGGGGATGGTCGTCGCCGCTGCCGCTACGCATGTGGTCAACGGTATCGTGGCGTTGTGGCTGACCCGCCAATGGTGGCGGGGGCGGGTCGATTGGGCGACGATGCAATTGTTGTGGCGGCGCGGCTTACCCCTCGTGCCCAGCAATATTGCTGTCTGGTTGCTGTTGTATGAAGATCGTTGGTTGTTGGCGGGGGTGATTACTCCTGCCGCCCAAGGGCATTATGCGGTGGCGGCGTTGTTGGTGTCGCTGCTGGCGCTGGTCATCGACCCCTTTCGTAATGCCTGGCAACCATTGGCGCTGACCTATGCTGAGCGCCCCACGGCGGGGGAGTTTTATGCCACATCGTTGCGCATCTATGTGGCGGTGGCGCTATTGGCCGCCATGATGATGGGGTTGTGGGCGCCCGAATTGTTGTGGTTGTTTGGTGGGAGCGCTGCCCA
This sequence comes from uncultured Chloroflexota bacterium, assembly GCA_937876225.1. GTDB lineage: Bacteria > Chloroflexota > Chloroflexia > Chloroflexales > Roseiflexaceae > UBA965. The sequence goes on from CALFIC010000018.1 coordinate 6,697, forward strand.
ACCCGCCGCGCAGCTGCTGTGGCCGTTGCTGCTTGTGCCGCTGTGTAGCGGTGTAATGACGATTGTGGGCATTGTGCCGACGATTCGTGGCAAATTGACGATTTTGGGGTGGAGCACCGCTGCCGCTGCCGTGGTCAATACTTTGCTCAACCTATGGCTCATCCCCCATTGGGGCGCCATGGGGGCCGGTATCGCTACGGGGCTAGCCGCCATGGTGATGCCTAGCATGATTTGGTGGCAAGCACGCCGCATGCTGACCGTGCCCTATGCATGGGGGCTGATGGCTATGTATGTGGTGTTGGCAGTGGGGGCAGTGGTGCTGGCAGTATGGTTGGGGGCCGATTGGGGCGTCCGGATTGGTGTGGTACTTGGCTACGGCGCACTGGTCGGCGGGTATGAATACCGCTTGTGGCGCCACGCCCGGCACATTCCCGTGGCGTAATCCTATGCAATTGCGGCGCGTACCACCCGGGCCCAGCCGGCCAAATCGTCATGGACGGTGACTTGGGCATCAGGCAGGGCCTGTTGCAACAATGCGCTGACGATGCCCGCTTGGCGCGGGTCGATTTCGCAGGCAAAAACTCCTGGATGGGTCAAATGACTCGGCAACAAGGCGGCGAGGCGCCGGTAATAATCGGCCCCATCGTCACCGCCGCCAACCAAGGCGAGGTGTGGTTCGTGTTGGCGCACATTGGCGTCGATGTCGTCGAGCAATGTATAGGGTGGATTACTGACAATCAGCGGCACGGGGCGGAGCATGGTGCACAAATCGCCTTGTACCAAATCGACCTTGACGGGTGGAGCGAGGCGTGTGCAGTTGATGGTGGTCACGGCCAGGGCTGCCGCCGAAATGTCGACGGCGATGATGTGGGGCGCTGCCGCATGCATCGCCAGACTCAAGGCGATACAGCCACTGCCCGTGCCGATATCGACGATGGTGCGGGCGCCGAGCTGTTGGGCATCGTGACGGGCCATATCGACCAGCAATTCGGTTTCGGGGCGGGGCACCAGCACGCGCTGATCGACATAAAATTCGAAGCTATAAAACTCACGCTGATTGGTGAGGTAGGCGATGGGCACGCCGCTGGCGCGTTGCGTGATAGCATGAGCAAACGCCACTGCCACTGCATCGCTGAGTGGGTCTGTATGGTGCAAAATCAGCCGGGTGCGGGTGGTGCCGAGTATGTGCGCCAAGATGAGCTCGGCGTCGAGACGGGGGGAAGGGCTTGTCGCCTGCAACTGCCGTTGGGCTTGTTGCAGGGCGACGATGACAGTCGGCGTTGGCATATTAGGGGAATACCAGTGGTTCGCCGTTGCCGTGTTGGTTGGTGGTCAAGGTATCGAAGGCCCCAATCACGCGGTATTTTTGGTAGCGTTGGTCGAGGAGCGTCTGGGTGGGGATGGCGCTAAGCTCTTCGATGCTATTCATGATGAGATCACCAACCTTGCGCACGGTGTTTTCGGGGTCGAGGTGGGCGCCCCCTTCGGGTTCGGGCACGATGGCATCGACGATGCCCATTTCGTGCAGGTCTTGGGCGGTGATGCGCATGGTTTTGGCGGCATCGGCAGCTTTGGATGAATCACGCCACAAAATAGCGGCACTGGCTTCGGGGGCGGCCACCGAATAAATCGAATGTTCGAGCATGAAAATCCGGTCGGTGACGCCAATCGCCAACGCCCCACCCGAGCCACCTTCGCCGATGACGAAGCTGACGAGGGGCGTGCGCAATTGTGCCATCACGAGGATGTTTTCGGCGATGGCGTTGCCTTGGCCCCGTGATTCAGATTCCATGCTGGGGTCGGCGCCGGGGGTGTCGATGAGACAAATCACCGGCAGGGAGAATTTTTCGGCGTGGTGAAAGAGTCGGAGCGCTTTGCGATAGCCGTCAGGTTTGGGCATACCAAAGTTACGCTTCATGTTTTCGCGGGTATCGCGGCCCTTTTGGTGACCCACAATCATCACCGAGCGCCCCATGATCCGTCCCACCCCGGCCACGATGGCGGCGTCGTCGGCAAATCGGCGGTCGCCGTGGAACTCAAAAAAATCATCGCACAAAATGCGCACATAATCGAGGGTGCGCGGGCGTTGTACATTGCGCGAAATCTGGACTTTATCCCAAGCGGTCAACGCAGTCTTCATGGTTATTCCTCACACATCCGCGGCAATCGGTGCGGCGCTGGTGTCACGGGTCGTATAGAGGCGCAACAGGCGCGCAATGGTCAAGCGCATCTCGTTGCGGGGCACAATCATGTCGATCATGCCATGTTCGAGCAAAAACTCGGCGCTTTGGAAGTTGGCGGGGAGTTTTTGGCGAATGGTTTGCTCAATCACCCGCCGACCGGCAAAGCCGATACGGGCACCGGGCTCGGCAATGATGATGTCGGCTACCGAGGCATACGACGCCAACACGCCCCCGTAACAGGGGTCGGTCATGACGGCGATATGCGGCATACCGACGCTACCGAGGCGGGCGAGAGCCAGATTGACTTTGGGCAACTGCATCAACGAAATCACGCCTTCGTGCATACGGGCACCGCCAGAGGCATTGATGGTTAGCAAGGGCACGCGTAATTCGTAGGCCCGTTCGGCGGCACGGGCGATTTTTTCACCAAAGACACTGCCCATCGAGCCACCAATGAATTCGAATTCGGTAATGGTGACTTGGAGTGGTTGCCCCATCAGGCTGGCTTCGCCACCAATCATGGCGTCGTACAAGCCGGTGTTGTGCTGGCTTTCGCGCAGTTTTTGGGCGTAATTGTCTTTGGGGGATACGAAATTGAGAGGGTCGAGCGGCGTAATATTGCCGTCGTGTTCGATAAAACTGTCGCTGTCAAATAAGCCCGTCCATTCGACGGCTCCGAGGCGCATGTGGTGACCACACCGACAGACTTTGAGGTTATCGCGGAGCTGTTTGACGTAGGTCAATTCACCACATGAAGGGCATTTGACCCACATATTGTCGGGAGTTTGTTGGTCGGGTGTCTGCTCACCAGGCGTAAATGCCTTTGGAGCACGACGAAAGAGTTCTTTCATCGTTCTTTGCCTTACATCATCCAAATATCTTGGGCATTATACCACAATGTATGTGATTGCAATGGTTTTGTCATTTATGCTGCAACAAAATGTGCAGACGCAGTAGAGACGCAGCCGGCTGCGTCTCTACTGCGTCTGCCATGGTATGATACAAGACACATATTACAAAAAAGGTGCCACACTATGGCGTATCAACTCGACCGTTTCGATGATAAAACTCCTTCATTGGCTGATACGTCGGCTATTGGGGATCGTGCGGTCAACAAAGAAGATGGCAAACTCATCGCCGCACAGCTGATGGCGGATATCAGTGAACTACAGGCACTAATGATGGGCGCTGGCTCACATCGCGTGCTCCTCGTGTTGCAAGGGATTGATGCGAGTGGCAAAGATGGTGTGGTACGCTTTGTGGTGAGCCAAGGTGATCCACTCAATGTCAATGTCCACCCCTTCAAAATGCCGACGCCGAATGAATTAGCCCATGACTTTTTGTGGCGGGTGCACGCAGCGGTGCCGCCCCGTGGCTACATGGGGATTTTTAATCGCTCACACTACGAAGACGTGGTCGCAGCCTATGTACGGGGCACAATTACTGATACTATTCGTAAACAGCGCTTTGCACATATCCGGCACTTCGAAGAATTGCTCCACGACGATGGCACTATCATCATCAAATGTTTTTTGCATATTGATGCCACCGAGCAAGAAGCCCGCTTGTTATCACGGGAACAAGCCCTCGATACTGCGTGGAAGCTGGCAGCGGAGGATTGGCGCGACCGCACCTTGTTACCCGAATACCTCGATGCCTATGATCATGCCATGCGTGAGACAAGTCATGAATATGCGCCATGGTATGTGGTGCCGGCTAACCGCAAATGGTACCGCAATTTGGTGATTGCTGATTTGATACAAAAACATATGAGCCCCTACCGGCAACAATGGAGTAATGCGTTGCAGACGATCCAACGTGATCGTATTGCCGCCATCCAACGGGTGCGTGCCGGCATGAACCAGGAGCAAAATCCATGATTGATGTGACATTGGCACGATCCTTGGTGTCGGCTGGGTTGCGTTGGCAACCGGCCAACGGCGACTGGTTTTGTTTGTTCGATGAAGGTGAAGCGTGGTTAATCGCCCCTGGGGCAATTGAGCTGGGGCAGATTGATGGCGCACCGGTATTGATGTTCCATGGCGCCAGTGAATGGGCCCTCGACACGGTGTGGGCCGGTGAAGCCTTGTGGCTGCCGAATGCCAGTCAATTGCAACACGCCTTGATGGGCTATCTTGGTGCCAATGGTACCATTACCCTCGATGTGACGGCCACGGGTAGTCGCTGTCGGGCAACGTTTGCGGATTGGCGTTACGAGGCCTCGGCTGTCAATGTCGAAGATGCGTATGGCGCAGTGTTGTTGGCCGTACTCCAAAATGTGCGTGGCTGATAACGATGCCTAAATCCCCCTATCTGCTCATGCAGATAGGGGGATTTTTGTGGGACTCAATCAGTTAAATGGTCAACGGGTCAAGCGCCCGGATAGTATTGGCAATCAAACGAGCCGTTTGTTCGATCAGGGCTGGATTGACTGATTCGATGACGTCGTTGCGTGACCCTTGCAGGGGTACCTTGCCGTGCTGGTCGAGGCAGGCGATGCTGATGGTACGCCGTTTGGCGCGGGTTAGTGGGCGCACGAGCGATGCAAATGCGGCAATACTCGGTTCTGCTTGAACGCCGAGGGTGGCTTCGGTGACTAATTCGATGAGTAACGAGTCGGCACTGCGGTGGCGTTCACCTTCATCGCGCAAAATATAGCTCAGTGTGCCGCGGCCGATGCCTTCGAGCCCAATGAAAAAGGTGGCATTGTTGTCGAAGGGGTAGCGTTTGATGAGCTCGGTGATGCCGGCGCCGGTGGTGCCGCCACCGAGCCCTACCGCCCAGATTTCGGTGTGGGACAAGCGACCTACATCTTCGACGGCGGTCACCATAGCGGCCAACGAACCGGCATAGCTGACGGCGCCGCGGGAATGCGCTTGACTGCGTACCCACAGCTCGGCGATGGCGGCGATGAGCAAGTAAACGGCAGGGATGAGCAAAAAAACAAAGCGGAGCAAGACGGGAATATGTAACGGCGCAAATAGTTCGATGCTCATCAAGGTGAGTAATGCCGTAGTCGCACCTACCCGCGATTGATTGCTTCCGAGTGGATCGCTCGGCTGATGCGAATCAAGTGGGGCGAGGATGACGACCCGGCGAGTCGGCAGATTGAGGGCGGGTTGGGTGCCAATCACATTTTGGCTTTCGCGGTCATGATGCCCTAGTTGCATGATGCGGGGTGAGGTGCTGAGGAGTGCCACTACAAGTGTTACTACGGCACAGGCAAAGGCATACGCATAACTGATTGGCCACAATAGTGCCACCCCGACTGCCAATATGGCCACGAGTAAGGCACTACTCCCAGAGACGGGACTGGTTTTGAAGGGGTCAGTCCAGACTTGCATACCGGCGCGCCGTAAGCGACTCCCCACAAATACCGCAGTTTGCGCTTCGGCAAGTGAGGTGACAGGTCGTGGCCCGATTTCTTCGGCGATTTTGCGCACTACATCAAACGGATCTTCGCGATGCCGGAGTACCGGCACCGCGAATTCCACTGTATTGAGGGGCATCGTCGAATAATTGGGATCGTGTGACATCATAGCGTTATGGTTGTTTCACTGCAATTTCGGGCAGATTTGTTTAATTCGTTGGCTCAGTACCATAGCGCCAGCGGTAGTAGTGCCGGCCCACGTTGCCTTGTTCGACTTGCCACCCCGCGGGGTTGTTGGGGACGTAGGTCAGGACACGGCGTTCGAATGGTTGCACCAACACCCATTGCTCTACGCCTGCAATGGTGGCACGAGTCCAATAGGCTTCGCTAATGGGATAGCCCATGGTATAAATCCAGTCCATCACCCGCCCTTGGGTGGTGCGTCCATTGACATAAATCACATCATCTTTGGTGAGGTATGTGAAAAACACTTGTGGGATGTTGTGTCCTGTTTCGGGGATGTATTTGGCAATGGTGGCAGCCGCTACGCCGCTGTCGTTGAAGGGCACCACACTGCCATCACGCATGATGCGTTGATCAACAGTCATTGCGGTACGGTCGCTACTGCGGGTATTGATGATATTGGCAAAGCTGGCATACGTCGGTCCGACGGCATCACCGGGGTCACCGGCCAACGGCACATCACTCGATTCGCGGTTGATGAATTCGTTGTTGCCGACCTGCATATTACCGCTAATCAGCTCACGTACTAGCAACCCACTCGTCACAAACCATGGACTCTGACGATTGGCATTGGGATTGTTGATTTCCATGCGCCCTTTGTCAAAATACTGGACTTGACGGAGGCCACCGCTCATCTGCAGATAGCCTTCGGCCCGGGCCATCAACCCGGTCGGACCCCACAACCAGCTACGGGTGACTTGTTGACGGGCAATCGGACGATCACTACGATTCCACACCAATTCAAAGGCTTTATCAATAAAACTCTTGAGTGGGCCGTTGAATAATTCCCGACTATCTTGCATATTGGCGCGAATAAATACCGCTTGGGTTGCTTGGGGGATGGTCGGGGTAGCGCCAAGGAACAAGTTGGGGGTGGGCGATGGTGTGGGGGTTCCAGTGATGCCTACTCCTTGACTGCTGCCGCTCGTCCGACCGCAGGAGGTAGTCCCAGGGAGACACAATTCGTTCACCAAGTCATATTTGATGTCGGCAGAGCCGATATCGCCGGTATTTTTGACTTGTAAAAAATAGAAACCGTCTGCAGTGGGTTGAAAGCGGATTTGCGAGTCAAATGAGGTGCCATCAACATTGTCATTAGTCGCAATGAACGACACGCCATCGCGATCAAACAACGTCATAACCGTATCGGTGCCGGCTAATTGACTATTGATGGTGCCACCCAAATAGTTGCGCGTGTCGGTGTAAAGGTAATATGTATTATTCGCCTTCGCAAAAAACATCACCCAATCCGCATCGCCAGTGGGGCACAAGCGATGATCGTTTTGGCGTTGATTCGACAAAATCAGCCGAGCTTGCTCGGGCAAGCCATCGGGCTCATATTTGTCGGTACAGACGCCGCTGTTGATGGGGGCAAAGCCACCATAGCTTTTGTTGGTGATTTTGAACGAATAGGTGCCGGCCGTCGAACCACCATAACCGGTGGCATCACGGATGCGAAGATAATAGACGCCATCCATGGGGGCTCGGTAATCGGGGATTTGCGGGTTGATATTGCTCGAATTGGCCGAATTATGCTCGTAAAAATCATCATTGACGGCGACCAAGCGGAAGAGCGGGTCGTACAACTCCATGATGAGGTCTAAGCCAGGGTCTGATTGGGTGACTTCTATGTTATAGACTTTGTCGCGGTTCAGTGCAAGCGCATAGGCGTCGACGTCACCAGCCTTACAAATGCCTTGGTTGTAGGTGATATCGGGTACTACGACCATCGCCCCTTGCAGACTGCTGCCAGGGTCATTGTCGGTGTTACAAAACCCTGATGCCACACTGGTGGCAGTAGCCACGGCGGTAGCGGTGGCGCTGGGGGCGGGCCCGATGTTGAATTGCAGTACGACACTGGAAGGACTCGGTGTCGTATCGGCAACGGTGATTGTATTACATGAGCTATTGGTTACCGTGGCAGCTGCCACAATTTGAATTTGATAGATTTTTGAGGCACCTGACGGAATGTCTGCGCTACCGGTATTGATGACAGTGCTATTTACGCCCGGACATAATGTCCCTGTTACTGACACTCCTACTGATGATAATGTCGCTGCACCGCTATTGGTGACTTTGACATAAACACTCATGCTACTCCCTGCCAACAAGCGTGGATTCCCCGAATTGGCTGGATCATATGTATTGCCGTTAGAATCTACTTGAATAACATTTGTCGCCGCATGCGCAATCCCATATTGACTGATAAACCCAACGCCACATACTGCCACAATAATTAATACATGCAACCAGCGCAATGAGTGTATTTTGGTATTCATAATAGAGCTATTCCCTACGTTGGTAGAAACAACGCGAAACATAAAACGTGAAACTGCGGGTATTATACCATAGACAATATTTACGATATTCAACGATTGTATGGAAGGTCTGTAATGTTTAGCGATAGTATGTGGCAATTAATCCGCTTGTTTTGGGTCTTTACCAAGGTTGCATTGTTGTCGTGGGGCGGTGGTCCGGCCTCGATGGCCTTGATGCAACGCATGTCAGTTGCCGAAGGCTGGAACTCCCCCGCCGAATTTGCCGATGCCTTGGCCATCGGCAATGCCTTGCCCGGCCCAATCGCTCCCCAAGTAGCCGCCTATGTGGGCTACAAAGTCGCCGGCTTGGCTGGTGCGATTGCGGCCGTATTGGGTACCGTCGGCCCCACCACGATTTTGATGTTGGTGATGATTGTTATTTTCTTTCAAATCAAAGACTCCCCTAGCGTAGCCGCTATGCTCAAAGCCGTACGTCCCGTGGTGGTGGGTTTGTTGTTGTGGACCACTATCGATATTGGGCGTTCAGTGTTTTGGAAGCAAGGGATGCAACTCGGGGATTTGTGGAGTCGTTGGGATGGGCTGGTGATTGCCTTGGTTACCTTTGTGATTTTGTCGTTCACCAAAGTCAACCCCGCCGTGGTGGTGGGGGGCGCGGCCATCTTGGGTTGGTTCGTGTATCGACGATAGGTTTGCGGTATGCCGCAAACAACACTTCACGTGGTGGTAATAAAAAATCCCCTGTTGTGCGTATCGTGTACGCACAACAGGGGATTTGTGGTTTATTCGCCGCGCACCTTGGCATAGTCCGCGCTCAGCTCGCTGAGCATGGCGTCACGTTGGTCATAGAGGCGTTTGAGGGGGCGGCTGGCGGCCGACTCGAGCACATAGCCGGTCAAGATGGGCAGGACGACGGTGGTGTCGACATAACAGACGATGGAATCGGGGAGTTGTTCGGGGTCGACTTTACCCCAGGTCATCGCTTCGCTGGGGGTAGCACCCGACAAGCCGCCGGTATCGGGGCGAGCATCGGTGAATTGCACGAAGTAGTCGTGGCCTTTTTCGGCGATGCCCATGATTTCTTGGAGCTGGGGCTCGGTCTGCAAGATGAAGTTTTTGGGGGAGCCACCACCAAAAATAATCACGGCACTTTTGCCACCATGTTTTTTGGCGTTGTAGACAATCGAAGTGGTTTCGTTGACATCGGCTTCGACGTCAAAGCGCAGTTTGTTGCCGGCGAGGGCCATGGCGGCCACATTCATGCCGATGGTCGAATCACCCGGGCTCGACGTATAGAGGGGCACGCCGGCTTCGTAGGCGGCGGTCAAAATCGAGACATATTGGGTGCCGATGGCTTTTTCGCGGGCTTGGGTATAGCGCCCCAAGCGGTAGTGGAGCTCGGCGGTGGACATGCTTTTTTGGAATTCGGGTTCGGCTAAGCAGCGGCGCAAAAACGCGTCTGACTCGAGCAAGACTTCTTGGTCAAACAAAATGTCATAAATACGGATGATTTTTTGTTCGCGCAAGGCCACATCATCACTAAACGGGCTACCGCCATACAAGGTGAACCCCAGTGAGCGGTGCATGTCGTGGTAGAGATTGGCGCCGGTGCTGACTACCCAGTCAACCAAGCCAGCTTTGATGAGGGGCACGATGGCGGCAGTGCCTAGCCCGGTGGGGGTCAAGGCACCGGTGAGGGTGATGCCGATGGTGACGTCGGGTTGAGCGATTTTGCGGGCAAAGAGTTGACAGGCTTCACGCATCCGCCCTGCATTGTATGAATAAAAATGATTGTCGACGAGTTGTTTGATGCTCAGCCCCGGCACGATCGGTGTGGGGTCGAGCTTTACACCATAGGTCATGAAAAACTCCCTTGTCATGTATGTTTCTGCTACATCACATATTTTACATGACTCATGACCATGGTGGGAGGAGTTTTTTTAATATGGTGTGAAATCATGATGAATTGGTGGTTAACACGGGATATGGTATACTTTGCTACCGGTAGTACACAATATCAAAAGGTAGCGCTCATGGAGCAATTACAGTCAGTCGCCTGGCGCGACGGTGGTGTGCGTGTGCTTGATCAGCGCTTGTTGCCGCAACACGAAGTCGTCAATACCTATTCAACTGTTGCTGATGTGGCCGAATCGATTCGCTCGATGCAGGTGCGTGGTGCGCCAGCGATTGGTTGTACCGCAGCCTACGGCATGGCATTGGTGGCAGTGCATGGCAAGGCCCAACAGAGCAGTGATTTGTTGCCAGACTTGGCGGCGGCGCGAGTAACCCTCGACGCGTCACGACCCACCGCGGTGAATTTGTTTTGGGCGACACGGCGCATGTACGACTATGCCGTAGCCCATCAATCGTTGCCCTTGGCTGACTTCCGGCAGGCGATGCTCGCCGAGGCAGAGGCGATTTTTGCCGAAGATTTAGCCATGTGTATGGCGATTGGGCGTCATGGTGAACCATTGATTCCCGCACGGGGCAACGTGTTGACCCACTGCAATGCCGGTGGCTTGGCGACGGCGGGTTATGGTACTGCCCTTGGACCGATTTATCGGGCCCACGAGTTAGGGCGTGCGATTCATGTCTATGTAGACGAAACGCGTCCGTACCTGCAAGGTGCGCGTTTGACGGCCTTTGAATTACAGCGGGCTGGTGTGCCATTGACATTGATTACCGACAACATGGCGGCCTACTTCATGGGGCGGGGCTTGGTTGATTGTGTGATTGTAGGTGCTGACCGGATTGCGGCCAACGGCGATGCGGCCAATAAAATCGGCACGTATGGTTTGGCGGTCCTCGCTCATGCCCACGGCATCCCAATGTATGTGGCCGCTCCCACATCGACGATTGATATGCGTATCAGCGACGGGAGCATGATCCCTATCGAAGAGCGTTCGTCGGACGAAGTCACCATGCTCGCCGGGCAACGGATTGCCCCAGTGGGCGTGCATGCGGCGCATCCAGCGTTTGATGTGACGCCGGCGCGTTTGATTGCCGGGATTATCTGTGAAAAAGGTGTGATTACGGCGCCGTATGAATCAGCGCTTGCTACATTGATGCAGGGGTAGCGATGACAGTTGCGGTAGCACCATTGTTGTACGGCGCATTGCCGCATGCCACGATTGATGATGCGATGGCGATGCTCCAACGATTCCCGATGCCATACACGGTGTGGCCACAATTGCCGCAACGAAGCTTCCGGGAGCGCAGTGTTGTACAAGCGGCGTGGGGCTTCCCAGGGGTAATGGTAGACGAGCGACAGCGCCGTGTCTTTGTGCAACGGGCGGTGAGCGAGGCGGCGTTGCCTCAGCTGGCACTTGATTTTTTACAAAAACGTGATAATCGCGCCGCTTTGACACCTGCTGAAGCAGCCGGTCTGTTTGCCATATTGCCATGGCTGGGGCATCAATTGACGACCGTAGGAAGCAAAGGACAATTACTCGGACCGATTTCGCTAGCGGCGCAGCTAACCGACGAAGCGCAGTTCCCGTTGATTGCCGACGCCGTGTTGTTTGAGGGACTCGTACAGCATTTGTGTCAACGGGCCCGTTGGCAGGCGGAATTGTTGGGGCGAACCCAGCGTCCGGTGTTGATGTGTATCGATGAACCATTCCTCGATGTGCTTACTTCGCCGTTTTTGAGTATCGACCGCGATGAACTGTGGTTGGCGTTGGCGCGGGTGCTTGATGCCTTGCCGTGTCAACGGGCAGTGGCGGTCGGTGGTGATGTGGCGCTCGCCCCGGTACTGGCCTTGCCTGTCGATGTGGTGATGGTCAATAGCTGGGATCATGCAGCGCGGATTATCGAAGCTGCTCCACAGCTTCATGTGTTTTTGCAACGGGGTGGTAAGCTCGCATTAGGATGTGTACCGTTGCAGGATGGGGATGCGGTGTTGGCACTTGCCCAGCATAAATTGATGCAGGTGATTGACCAATTAGGTGCGGTGGGAATCCCTGCCCAAAACTTGATTGGGCGATTATTTGTGATGCCAGTGGCGTCACTTGGGCAAATTGACATCGCAGTTGCTGAATCAGTGGTGGCTACTACCTGTCGCTTGGCAGATATAGTGAGCCATCAATTACAAAATCTCGTTGCAGTAAAGGAGTAACGCCATGCGCGTCGTTGTCACTGGGTCGTTAGCATACGACTACATCATGAATTTCCCTGGGTTGTTCAAAGATCATATTTTGCCTGATCGGGTGCACATGTTGTCGGTGAGCTTCCTCGTCGATTCGATGAAGCGCATGCGGGGTGGCGTGGCCGGCAACATCGCCTACTCGTTGGCGTTGTTGGGGTTGCAACCATTGGTAGTCGCAGCCGCAGGGCAAGACTTTGGCGAATATCGCCAGTGGATGACCAGCCAAGGGGTCGATGCCAGTGGGATTCACGAAGTCATCGGTGAATTTACCGCCTCGTGCTTTATCAACACCGACCAAGCCAATAACCAATTAGTCGCGTTTTATACCGGAGCGATGGCTCGCTCACGTGATTTGTCGTTGTTGGGGTTTGGCTTGACAGCCAGCGACCTCGTGGTCATTTCCCCCACCGACCCCGAAGCGATGGCCCGCTATGTGCGCGAATGTCGCGAAATGGGTGTGCCCTTTTTGTTTGACCCAGGCAAACAAACCCCCCGCCTCACCGCCGAGCAAATCCTCGATGGGCTCAATGGGGCTTATGCATTAATCGGCAACGACTATGAATTCGCTATGATGGCCCAAGTGACGGGCAAAAGTGAACGTGAGCTCATCGAAAGTGTGCCCTTGACTGTCATTACCCACGGCGACAAAGGCTCGATTGTGTCGGAATCACGCAATGGCACGCGAGTTGATACGAGTGTCGATGTAGCACCAGTCGACGAAGTACGTGATCCCACGGGTGCTGGTGATGCGTATTTGGCAGGGTTTGTCTTTGGCTTATCACATCAGTTACCTGCGGTGAAATGTGGGCAGATTGCGTCGTTGGCAGGAGCGTTTGCCATCGAACGTCACGGCTGCCAAGAACACGTCTATACGCCCGCAGAGTTTTATGCACGTTATGTGACCGCATTTGGTGCTGATGCGCAGGTAGCAATGGCATTTGGGGCTGCCTAATTCACAACGGGTAATATCAGTGATTTGTTGGAGTTTTTTCATCATCAACAGCAAATTATCGGGTATGATGGTAGAATTGAATTTGTGTGTGTATTCTGATGAGAATACTCGCCCGTGTATTCAACTTGGTACGTGTCGTTTGTGCGTGTCAAATACATGGCATAGATGGATAGGTATCGATTGATAATGTGCAAGAGACGATGGCAATCCATCGTCGTGGCAGATTTGTAAGACTGACATTGCCGTCAGGCATACTGGCCAATGCGCGGATTATTGTAGTGGTGACGTGTTCACCATAAAGTCACTCAGATCGGTTTTGTAAGGAGTAGGGGATTTATGACCAAGCAGTATGACATCAAGGACATCGGTTTGGCCGAGCAGGGCCGTAAACGGATGAACTGGGCCGAAAACGAAATGCCCGTGTTGCGCCAGATTCGTGAGCGCTTCAAAAAAGAACAACCCTTTAAAGGTTTGCGCGTCTCCGCATGTCTGCACGTCACCGCCGAGACCGCCAATTTGATGGCGACCCTCGCTGCGGGTGGTGCCGATGTGGTGATTGCCGCCTCGAACCCTTTGTCAACCCAAGATGACATTGCTGCCACCTTGGTCGCCCACGAAGAAATCCCCGTCTATGCCATCAAGGGCGAAGACAACCAGACCTACTACAAGCACCTCGAAGCCGCCTTGGCCCACAACCCCCATATCACCCAAGACGACGGCGCCGACTTGGTGTCGGGTATCCTCAAAAACCGTCGCGACCTCATCCCCCAAATGGTCGGGAGCACCGAAGAAACCACCACGGGTGTGATTCGTTTGCGCGCTATGGCCGCCGACGGTGTATTGCCTTTCCCCGTCATCGCCGTCAACGACAGCGATACCAAGCATTTGTTCGACAACCGCTACGGCACCGGCCAAAGCACCCTCGACGGCATTATCCGCGCCACCAACGTGTTGTTGGCCGGTAAGACCTTCGTCGTTGCAGGCTACGGCTACTGCTCACGTGGTATCGCCGAGCGCGCCCGCGGTATGGGCGCCTGGGTCATCGTGACCGAAGTCGACGCCGTCAAGGCCCTCGAAGCCGCCATGGATGGCTTCCGCGTGATGCCCATGGTCGAAGCCGTCGCCCAAGCCGACTTTGTGGTCACCGCCACCGGCAACAAGCACGTGCTGGACGCCGAGCACTTCGCCGCCATGAAGGATGGTTGTATCGTCGCCAACAGCGGTCACTTCAACGTCGAAATCAACCTCGACGCCATCGAAGCCGTGACCGTCGAAAAGCGCCAACCCCGTCCCTTCGTCGACCAATACATCTTGGCCGGCGGTCGCCGCATCAACGTCCTCGGCGAAGGTCGCTTGATTAACTTGGCCAGCGCCGAAGGTCACCCCAGTGCCGTGATGGATATGTCGTTTGCCAACCAAGCCTTGGCCACCGAATATCTGCTCAAGCACCAAGGCAAATTGGCTGCAGCCGTACATGCCTTGCCCAAGGCTGTCGATGCCGAAATCGCCGCCCTCAAATTGCGCGCCATGGGCATCAACTATGACGTGTTGTCGGGCGCCCAAGTCAAGTACCTCGGCTCGTGGGAAGAAGGCACCTAATTCGGGTTTGCGGTGATGGGGGCGGTAACGCCTCCACCACGTAACTATTGTCTCCATGATGGTGGATATGCCTGAGGGCACGACGTTTTTTGTGAGCAAATAAAAAACAGTGCACCGCCAGATATGGTTTAGGTAAGGAATAGGCATGGCAACAAATTTTATGAAGTCGCCCTCATTGCTGTTCACCTCCGAATCGGTGACCGAGGGCCATCCAGACAAGTTGTGTGACCAGGTCTCTGACGCGGTACTTGATGCGTTTTTGCGCATCGATCCCCGCGCCCGGGTAGCCTGCGAAACCGCAACCACCACAGGTCTCGTGGTCGTCATGGGCGAAGTGACCGTCGACGGTTACGTCGACGTCCAAGAGCTCGTCCGGCAGACTGTGCGCGAAATCGGCTATACCGGCGGCAAGTTCTACTTTGATGCTGATAGCTGTGGCGTCGTGGTCGCCTTGCACGGGCAATCACCCGACATCGCCATGGGCGTCGACCAAGCACTCGAAGCCAAAAATGGCGAGATGAGTGATGCCGAAGTCGAAGCCGTCGGGGCTGGCGACCAAGGCATGATGATTGGTTTCGCTTGTAACGAAACCCCCGAATTGATGCCCTTGACCATCAGCTTGTCCCACCGTTTGACCCGCGAATTGGCTGTGGCCCGCAAAAGCGGACTGATGCCCTTCCTCGGACCAGACGGCAAGAGCCAAGTCACCGTCGAATACGCCCACGGCAAGCCGGTGCGGATTCACACGGTGGTGGTCAGCACGCAGCACACGGCCGATATCGAGCAGGGCGACCTGCGCGAAAGCGTCCAAGAACAAATCCTCGCCAAAGTATTGCCGGCCCACTTGATGGAAAAGCACCCCACCGT
Organism: uncultured Chloroflexota bacterium; assembly: GCA_937876225.1. Lineage (GTDB taxonomy): Bacteria > Chloroflexota > Chloroflexia > Chloroflexales > Roseiflexaceae > UBA965. Next base: position 22,334 of record CALFIC010000018.1, read on the forward strand.
GCACATCAATCCCACCGGACAATTCATCGTTGGTGGTCCGCACGGTGACGCTGGCTTGACCGGCCGCAAAATCATCGTCGACACCTACGGTGGCGTGGCCCGCCACGGCGGTGGCGCATTCTCGGGCAAAGATCCGACCAAGGTCGACCGCAGTGCCGCCTATGCCGCTCGCTATGTCGCCAAAAACGTCGTAGCCGCCGGTTTGGCTGACCGCTTCGAAGTGCAATTGTCGTATGCCATTGGCGTAGCCCGCCCGGTATCGATTAGCATCGAAAGCTTTGGTACGGCCAAAATCGACGAAGTCAAAATCGCCAAGTTGATTGACGAAATGTTTGACTTGCGCCCAGGTGCCATCATCCGCGACCTCAAGTTGCGCCGCCCGATTTATCGCCAGACCGCCGCCTATGGTCACTTCGGCCGCACCGACATCGATTTGCCGTGGGAAGCCACCGACAAAGCCGATGCCCTGCGCCGCGCTGCTGGCCTGTAAGCATTCTGGTTGTCTTCCTCTGCGCTGGGTAGCTAGCGCAGAGGATTTTTTTGTGGGTTCTGTCGCTGTACCGCGCACTGTTGCGCGAAAGGAAGCACTGATGATGACACCACTACTCGATGTGCGCCCGGGCCTGACCGACAAAATCGTCTTGGTGACCGGCGGTCTCGGAGGGATTGGCCGCGCCTGTATTGCCGCCTTGCTAGCGCATGGCGCCCGCGTCGCCTTTACCTACGCCGATCGCCGCGAATCCGCCGCGGTCGCCGCGGCCCTCGTCGCCACCAATCCGACCCATTTATCGGCGCATGCGTTGGATTTGCGCTCGTTTGCCTCAATCCAAGCCTGTATGGCCGACGTATTGGCGCGCTGGTCACACATCAACATTCTCATCAACAACGCCGCCGTCGGCTCGGCTACCGTTACCGGCTATGCCGATGATACGTACACCCAAGATTCCGCCATGCTCACCATCAATGCCGACGGCAGTCTTAAAGTCTGCCAACTTTTTTTGGCAGCAGCTCACGACACACTCCACACCGTGCCCCGCAAAATCATCAATTTTAGTTCGGTAGGGGGCGGCATCCAAAACTTCCCCGGCTTTCGGCTGTCTGACGGCATGAGCAAAGCGGCAGTGGCTTTTATGACCCGCCAATTGGCCTCAGAATTAACCCACACCCTCGTCGATGTGTTTGCGATTTGCCCAGGCGCCACCAACACCCCCATGTTTCAAGCCAGTACCCTCAATGGCATGAGTGCCGATGAACAACACGAATTCACCGCTGCGTTGCCCAAGGGACGCTTGATCGAGCCGGTTGATATCGCCAATATTGTGCTGTTCCTCGCCTCAGACTACTCGACGCCCATGCATGGCGCCGTCATCGATGCCTCGATGGGGTTGGGGGTGCGTCCCGGCTTGATTACCGAGCGAGGCCACTAATCATGGAGTTCAAAAATCTTACCGGCGTGGATATCGCCACCATCCATACCGCCTTTGTCGACGCCTTTGGGCAATACGCCGTGCCCATGACGTTGTCGGTCGAGGCCCTCGCCAGCATGATGCAATCCCGCAGTTATACCGCCGCCCATTCGCTGGGCTGTTTTGTGGATGGCCAGTTGGTGGGCTTCGTGTTGGTCGGTACACGTCAAGTACAGGGTGTCTGGCGCGCTTATGACGTGGCTACGGGCGTGATTAGCGCCTACCAAAACCAAAAAATCGGCACCCAGTTGCTCACTCAGCTCTTGCCACGATTGACGGCCGCCGGCATGGCTAGCTTCCAACTCGAAGTGCTGGTGCAAAACGAAGCTGCTCAGGCGTTATATACCAAGCAGGGTTTTCAGGTCACCCGTCGTTTATGTTGTTATCAAAAAACGTGGGGGCACAGCGGTGAATTGGCGGGGCATTCGTCGCCATCGGCACCGCCTACGGCGCTCGCCACCGTCGACGAAGTGCAGTTTGGGGCCTTCGTGCCCAGCTGGCAAAATGCCTTGGCGACCTATCGGATTGACCCCGACCAATACCATCTCGAAACCATCTCTGCGGGCGCCGAATTAATCGCCTACGGTATCATCCAGCGCCAATCGTATACGATCTTGCAGTTGGGGATTGCCCCTGCTTCCCGTCAGCCGGCACTGCTCGATACCTTGCTAGACCGCCTGGCTCAAGCAGTCGCTGCGCCACAATTGCGGATTTTGAACCTCGAAGCCGATTCGTGGTTCGATCAACAATTTCAGGCGTTGGGATGGGAAAACATGGTCAATCAATACGAAATGACTATCCCTTGCGCTGGGTGAATACCGCATTTTTAATTTTTAATTCTCCATTTTCAATTCATTGTCTCGCACAAGGCACGCAGAGGCTCCCAACGTCATTGCATGGCGCTATAGGCGCAGTGCAATCTCCTTACAGGAGCGTACGATACACGTTTCATTGTCTCGCACAGGGCACGCAGAGGACGTAGCGATTTTGGTAGTTGGTGGTTGGTGGTTGGTGGTTGGTGGTTGGTGGTTGGTGGTTGGTGGTTGGTGGTTGTCATCGTATGGCGCCTCGGTAATTGTATATCTTTAGGTAGGGAGATTCCACGCTACGGTTGCTGTGGCACCCGGCATGGAATGACGCTGGGGAGCGGGTAATTCCTGCTTCCGACTTCACGCTTCCGACTTCACAGTGGCGTGTGATTGCACCTATCGCCGACATATTCATCACGCCGCCAGTTCGTTTTTTTGTTATGATAATACATGGAATAAGGAACATACGAGGAGAAGACAATGGAACGTGCGAACGCATTTGATTTTATTGGCCCCAAGACGTTGGTTGGTCCCGAGCTCAAAGTTGGTGACAAGGCTCCGGCATTTGTGTTGCTTGGCCAAGACCTCAAAGACCTCGACAGTGCCACTTTGGCCGGCAAGCCGATGTTGATTAGCGTGGTGCCATCAGTTGACACCGGCGTCTGTGATTTGCAGACCAAGCGCTTCAACGAAGAGGCCGGCGCCCAAGGTGACAAAATCACCTTTTTGACCGTTAGCGCCGACTTGCCCTTTGCATTGCGCCGCTACTGTGGGGCCAACGACATCAAAAACATCGTCGTCGCCACCGATCATCGCACCATGGCATTTGGCGCCGCCTATGGCACCTATGTCAAAGAAATCCGCCTCGAAAGCCGGGCCGTGTTTGTGGTAGACGCCGCCGGCGTCATCCAATACGCCGAATACGTGCCAGTGGCCGGTCAACACCCCAACTACGACGCTGCCTTGGCCGTCATCACCGCGTTGGTGTAATTGGTTGTTGGCACCCATAATTTCGTGCAACGGGACAGGTGATACCACCGGTATCATCTGTCCCTTGGTATAATCAAGGCAATTGTTGGCTACGAAAGGAACCCCCATGTCACTCAATCACGTCTGGCCGCTGACCGCCGCGCTTGCGCCCAATGGTCATTTGACTATTGCAGGCCATGATGTGGTCGAGTTGGCTGCGCAATACGACACACCGTTATACCTGTTTGACGAATTCACCATCCGCGACATGTGCCAAGCCTATATACGAGCTTGTCGCGACTGTGGCGCGGGTGATGCCATCGTCCATTATGCCGGTAAAGCGTTGTTGACCACTGCCATTGCCCAATTGGTCTATAGCGAAGGCTTAGCCCTCGACGTGGTGTCGGGTGGCGAATTGGCGTTGGCGTTACACGCCGGCGTGCCGGCGGCACACATCCACCTCCATGGCAACGCCAAAACGCCTCGTGAAATCGACGAGGCTTTGGTGGCTGGGATTGGCGCGATTGTGGTCGACAATCTCGATGAGTTGGCCTTGGTCATCGCCAAAACCAACGGCCGCACTACGCCCTTCCACATCCAAATCCGCGTCACCCCCGATATCGCTGCCGACACCCATCATCACATCCAGACGGGGCATTATGCCTCAAAGTTTGGCTTCCCCCTCGAGGCCTTGCCCCAAGTAGGGGCGATGATCCAGGCGGCGAGTGGCGTACATTTGACGGCAATTCATGCCCACCTCGGTTCACAGATTTTCGATGCCCATACCCATGTAGCGGCGGTCGATGTGTTGCTCGCGCAGGTGGCGATGCTCCAGCGTGACTATGGGATTACCATCGAAGCGCTCAATATTGGTGGTGGCCTGGCCGTGGCCTATGTAGCCGACCAGCAACCACCCGATATCACCACCGCAGTCGCGGCGATTTGGCAACAATTGGTGGCAGGGTGTGCGCGGCACGGTCTGGGGCGCTTGCGCCTCGAGCTCGAGCCCGGGCGCTCGATTGTGGCGCGGGCGGGCGTGGCGGTGTACCGCGTGATTGGCGGCAAGGCGGTGCGTGATTTGCCACGCTGGGTGCATGTGGATGGTGGCATGGCCGACAATATCCGCCCCGCCTTGTATGGCGCCAAATATACCGCTCTCATCGCCAATCGTGCGACCGCAGTAGCTGACGAAGTGGTCAATGTGGCGGGGCGTTATTGCGAATCGGGTGACGTGTTGTTGCACGATACCGCTCTCGCATCCCCACAGGTGGGCGATTTGGTGGCCTTGGCGACGGCCGGCGCCTATACGGTAAGCATGGCCAGCAACTACAATCTGGTACCCCGCCCCACCGTGTTGCTGCTACGGGCCGGCGCCGTGCAGGTGATGCGCCGCCGCGAAAGTTATGCCGATATGTGGCGCCTCGATGGGTAATTGGGGTGGTGACACCATTCCTGCAACCTTTTTGGACATCCTAACGTAAAACTCGCATACCTCGTGACACCACTCTCAAAACCTTGTATATTGAGAAATAAAATATGGCTGTCACGGGGCTTCCGTTTTTTGATCGGTAACATATAAGGAATCATTATGAGCAATCAATCTGGGTCGGCGTTTTGGACCTGTCCGCAGTGTGGTGGCATGGGCTCGGTGCTCGACAGTCGCTGTCCGCAATGTGGCACGGTGCGCCCCATTAACCCTATTACCACCACTGTGACGCCTATCAACACTAATTCTCCCGTTACCGCTCCACTATCCCCTATCGTTGGGCAGGTGTTGCCCATTAATCAACCCCAAGTACAACCCATCGGTCAACAGACCTGTCCTCGTTGTGGCACCGTAAACAGTGGCGCGGCTTTGGCCTGTAGTAGCTGTGGGGTCTTTTTGAGCCAACCTACGCCGGCGAGCACATCGGCGCGCGCCCCGCGCAGTCGTATCGTGGCAGCCCTGTTGGGATTGTTCCTCGGATTCTTTGGGGCGCAATATTTTTATATGGGGCGGCGACCCTTGGGGGTCCTGAGTCTCGCATTGTGTTGGACCGGCTTCCCAGGGGTGGTGGGGGTGATGGAAGGCTTGCGCTTGCTGGTTATCGACGATGCCCAATTTGCCCGTGAATGTGTGGGGTAGGGTGGTGCCATGCGATTGTGTTGTATTCTACTGACGGGGGAAATTCCCCGTCAGTGTTTGGCAGTGCAGAAGTACAATTTTTTGTTGGTACAGCATAATTTTGGCGAAGTATTGCCTAATCAGGCCAAATGAAACACTTCTTCGAGGGTGGTCAGTGAGGTATCGGCTGATCCACTACTGAGTGTTTCGAAAAACGGTGCCATTGAGGCTTGCCAGCGCGTATTGACTTCCTCGTTTTGCATACCGGCCACAGCCGCGGCAAAATCGGGGGTTTCGACGTACCCTACTAGCAACCCATCCGTATGCAAAAACAGCGAATAATTGTGCCAGCCATGGCGCGTCAGTGCCGCCCGCATGTCGTCCCAGACCTGCTCGTGGCGCAATTTGTATTCGGCGCGCATGTCGGCGCGCACTTTGAGCAAAAAACAAACACGTTGCATGATATTCCCTCAATGCTGAAAAAAACGGTGTGGCTATGGTAGCACGAAGTAGGGCGGGTGACTGCCACAAAAAACCAACGATTTCAGAAGATTTGGTGGTGGGGTGGTGGGGGCTGTTGTGGTGTGATAATCTTACGGATGGTATATTGGAAAATCAAAAAACACGCGCTATTTCTGACATATAATGAAAAAAATATGTGTTTAGGGGTGAATCGCACGCGATGAACGCAGAAATCCAATTGTCAGACGACAACAAATCAACCGAGCAACAAATCATGGCCCGGATGCGCCGGGCTGGGCGTGGGAGTGTCTGGAGCGCAGCTCAATTACTCCCAATCGCCAATCGCAATACCATCGATCAAGCGTTGACCCGCTTGCTCCGCAAAGGGGTCATCCGCCGGATTTGCCACGGATTATACCTATACCCACAGTCGCATCCGATGCTTGGTGAAGCTCCTGCCAGCGTGCCGGCGGTGCTGGCGGCCCTCAATGCCAGCGAACCTACTCCGTTGGTGGCGAGTGGTGCCTATGCCTGTTTTTTGTTGGGGGTGCTTCGAGACATGCCTAGCGAAATCGTGTTACTCAGTGCCACTACCACCCGCGATATCCAATTACCCACCGTGCGGATGCGGATTCGCATTGCGGCACCACGCTACTTGGCGGGGGCTGGGCGCTTGAGTGGCGTGCTCATCCAGGCCTGGCGCCACATGGGCGTCGACCAGATCGACGATGCCCATATTGCCTGGCTCCGCCAGCAGATTCCTACGGTCAGTCGCTATACCTTGCAAGCCGACGAAGCGCTCGCACCTGCCTGGATGCATGCACGCTTGCGGCAGTTGTATGAAGTATGAAAGGTGTAGGTGTGAGGCATGCCTCATACCTACACCAGCGTAATCGTCATACTCAGCGTGTCGTGTACCACTGCCTGCCAGCCGCTGGGGATGACCGTCGTGGCGTCGAGCTGCGTAATTACTGCCGGACCTACAATCAGATCGTGGGGGACGAGTTGATCGCGTTGATAGATTGCCGTCAGTACCGCCTGCTCGTCGTCGTTGGGGTAGGCCATCACGGTTTGTACCGGCGTGCAAGGACCATCGCGCGTGGGGAGTGCCGATGATGGGAGCACCGTGGCAGCGCTGGCCATGGTATGCCGTAGCATCGCAATATCGATGGCACGTGCTGGGTTGGCATGCCCATAGCGGCGCTGATGTAATTCGTGGAAGCGTTGCTGGCTCTGTTGGAGCAGCGCCTCGTCAATCTGAGGTGTACCGTTGCTTGTACTGATCAACGGCACATCAAGCTCAAAGGCTTGGCCGCTGTAGCGCATCGCCAGATGTATGGTATGCCCAAACGCATCGGGGTGCTCGCCATCGCTGATAAGGGCGGTGGTTAATTCGGCACTGGTATCCGCAATCATGACATTGAGTTGTGCGACTGTGAGTTGATCAAACCGTACTTGGAGCGTGCGGGTGCTACTGCGGGTCACCGCCGCACTCAGCATCCCCAGCGCCGACAATACCCCCGGGTAGCGTGGCACAATCACGCTGGTCATGCCCAGTTCTTGGGCTAAATGGACGGCATGCAGTGGTCCCGCACCGCCAAATGCCACCAAGGCGAAATCACGTGGGTTGTAGCCACGCTCGACCGAAATCGTGCGCACTGCCCGCGCCATCGCCGCATTGACCACCCGAATCGCCCCCAAAGCCGCCTGAATCGGCGTGGTGGCGATGGTGTCTGCCACTGCGGTGATGGCGTGGGTGGCTCGTTGGCTATCGAGGGTCATCGTGCCCCCCAAGAAGGCATCGCTCCGCAAGCGCCCCAGCACCACATTGGCATCAGTGACGGTGGCCAGATCGCCCTTGCCGTAGCACGCCGGCCCGGGGTCAGCGCCAGCACTTTGTGGCCCTACCCGCAACGCACCACCGCCGTCACGGCGGATGAGCGATCCACCCCCGGCTCCCACCGTGTGGATGTCGAGGCTCGGGAGGCGTACCGGTAATCCCCCTACCGCCGACCCACTACTCCGCGGCAAATCGCCGTCACACAAGGCGACATCTGTCGATGTGCCCCCCATGTCAAACGAAATAATCTGTGCGATGTTGATTTGCTGTGCAACGGCAAACGCCCCCACAATCCCCCCCGCTGGTCCCGACAAGGTAGTCCGCGCCGGTAAGGCTTGGGCCGTTGCCACCCCCATGCTGCCCCCATCTGACGCCATGATGCGTAGGCGCGTCGCTGGCGGTAAATGTGTGGCCAAATAAGTCAGATAACGTGACATAATCGGTGCTACATAGGCATTGACCACGGTCGTGGCGGTGCGTTCGTATTCACGTGCCTCGTTGACAATCTGATGCGATAGCGAAATCTGCCACAAGGGGTTGTGCGCTTGCAACAGCGCCCCGATCCGCAGCTCGTGGGCCGGATTGGCATAGGCGTGGAGCAAACAAACCGCAATCGATTGCACATGGTGCGCTTCGAGAAGCGGAATCAATGCCATCACATCGGCATCATCAAGCGGAGTAATCGTTTGTTGGTCAAACGTGGTGCGCTCGTTGACCTCGAGCCGCAATGCGTCGGGCACGAGCGGTGCCGGGCGGGTTTGGTTCATATCGTACAGTGATGGGCGATCGCCTCGGCCAATCACCAGCACATCGCGGAAACCGGCGGTAGTAATCAGTGCGGTCACCGCACCCCGGCGCTCGAGCAAGGAGTTGGTGGCGACAGTGGTGCCATGAATCAAAATTGCCGGCGCCGAATGGAGCGCTACTTCATCCAATAATGCAGCACTAGGGTTGTGCGGCGTGCTGAGGCGTTTGGCGATGTGCAATTCCCCATCAGCAATCATCACGAAATCGGTAAATGTACCGCCGGTATCCACACCCATGCGTTGCATCGTTTTTTCCTTGCATTACCCAACATTGATTTGCTTTATTATAACTAATACCTACACCAAACCCCTACCCCGCGTCATTCCATGCAGGGTGCGCGCACCCGGAGCATGGAATCTTCCCGCGTTTGCTACTTCATTGGCATACGATTGCATAATCATGCCAGTGACTGCGGACTGTTGTGTTTCTGCGCCGTGGTATTATGGGAATCTATCAGTACACACCAAAGGAATAGTGCCATGCAGAATTGGTCGGGTCACCACACCTTTACCGCCGCCCGCATCCATCACCCCACCACTATTGCCGAATTGCAACGAATTGTAGCGACCGCCACGCATTGCAAAGTAGTTGGTTCGGCCCACTCGTTCAACGATATGGCTGATACTGCCGCCGATTTAATCCTCCTCGACCAACTCACCAGCGCCCCGGTGCTTGATGATGGGGCAGGCACGGTGACGGTTGCCGGTGGGATGCGTTACGGCGAGCTGGCCTACTTTTTAGCAGATACTCGCTGGGCCTTGCACAACATGGCGTCGCTCCCCCATATCTCGATCGCCGGCACCATCGCCACTGCCACCCACGGCTCGGGGGTGCGCCACGGCAATCTGGCGACGGCCGTGGTGGGGTTAGAGTTTGTGTTGGCCGACGGGAGTCTATTGCAGGTGAGCCGGGCTAGTCATGGGGACGATTTTGCCGGCATGGTCGTTCATTTGGGGGCGCTGGGGGTGGTTACACGGGTGACGTTGCGATTGGTGCCGCGGTTTGATATCCGTCAAGACCTCTACTTGGGGCTTGACTTCGCCACGGCTATGGCTAATTTCGATGCCATCATGAGCGCCAGTTATAGCGTCAGCCTGTTTACTGCGTGGCAGGGCGACGTGATTGACCAGATTTGGCGCAAAAGTCTACCCACAGAAATCGGCGATGTGCCTGCTACCTGGTACAGTGCGACGTGTGCCACGAGTGCCATGCACCCCATTGCCAGCGTCAATGCCGACCCCTGCACCACCCAAATGGGCGTGGTGGGTCCATGGCATCTGCGCTTGCCCCACTTCAAACTCGAGTTTACGCCTAGTAACGGCGAAGAACTCCAGACGGAGTACTTTGTCGATCGTCGCGATGCGGTGGCGGCGCTCCAGGCGATTAAATCCATTCAGCATTTGATTGCGCCTATTTTGCATATTTCCGAAATTCGTACCATTGCGGCCGATGATTTGTGGCTAAGCATGCATTATCAGCGTGATAGTGTGGCGTTGCATTTTACGTGGAAAAAAATGTGGCCGCAGGTGAAGGAAGTGTTGCCGCACATCGAAGCAGCCTTGGCTCCGTTTGCACCACGGGCGCATTGGGGCAAGTTGTTTGTGATGCCGGCATCGCAGATACAGGCGGCCTACCCGCGCATGGCTGATTTTGTGCGCTTGCAACGTCAATTCGACCCGCACGCCAAATTCGCAAATGCCTATTTGGAGCGCTGCGGGTTGTAAGACAATGTGCGGTAGATAAATGATATAGCGGTGTACGGCATATTAGTGCGGTGCACCGCTATTATTATTCAAAACTCGTATTCTGAAATTGCTCGGCGTCAATCCAGCCCATTTTGATGGCTAATGTGACTATTTCGCTCCGACGATGCACATTGCATTTGCTCATGATGTTATCTAAATGGTGTTTGACGGTATGGGGACTCATTGCAAGCATAGTGGCGATTTGTTTGGTGCTCGCACCTTGTGCCAGGCACCCGACCACATCGAGCTCACGTTTGCTCAAAATATTCGGGCGTTGGCGTTTTTGTTGGGCTCGTTTGTTGAGGATGGCAAAATAGGCTTCGCGGTCATCATCGGCTGGGCGTGATTGCCGTAACTCATTGACGTGTTGGCGTAAGCGATGCGCCAAAATTGCCATATCACGGGCATTAATTGTGGGTGGGATGACATAACTGACCCCATAGGCGCTGGCCAACGCGCGTTGATTGGGGGTGAGATTACCGATTAATGCCGTGGCGATATTGGGGGCGTATTGGTGCAACATGCTACATAACGTGATGCCATTGATTCCCGGTAATTGTTGTTCGATGACGACGGCGTGTGGGGTGGTGTGCTGGACAAATTGCAAGGCACTACTCGCATTGGCGGTAGTGCCTATCACCCGCCAGCCATCGACGCGCTGAATCAGCGCCTCGATGCCGGCAACGACCAATGGTTGACTATGGACGATGAGTAAATGGAATGCATGCATAAATCCTCCTTGAGAGTACGTATGTATGGATTCAAAAAATCGTTCGTAGTATTTCGTTTTTGAGGAAAACTAGCCAATGCTCCCTGGCAACAACCCCATCGGTAAGGGTTCGGGGCGCTCACAGGCGTATTGTGGTTCGATATGGTGTTGGTGGCTGGCGGCATCGTGGATGGCGTGCATCAACTCGAGTACATGGAGTGTCAATTCGCCGGAGGCGCGGTGGGGCAAGTTGTTGCGTACGGCATGGGCAATATCTGCCACGCCCACACCTCGACTATTGTCGGCATAGCCATGGGTCAAGGGCATTTCACGCCATTCGCTGTCGCCGACGCGCCGGACTTTGACGGGACCGCCAAAGGTGTTGGGGTCGGGGACGAGGATGCTGCCATGCGAACCGTAGATTTCGATGTTGGGCATGTGGTGGAAGTGCACATCGAAGCTGGTCACCAAGGTGGCAATCGGCCCACTGGCAAAATCGAGCACCCCGACCACGTGGGTGGGCACTTCGACATTGATAGTCTGGCCGTATTTGGGTTGGCTGGTGATGGTGCGGGTAGGGCGGGTCATGCGGGTGGTGCCACTGACGCGTTGCACGCCACCCAGCAGAGTGATCAAGGCGGTCAAGTAGTAGGGTCCCATGTCAAACATCGGCCCACCACCGATTTGATAATAAAAATCAGGATTGGGGTGCCATGATTCGTGCCCTGGGCAGAGCATAAAGGCACTGGCCGCCACGGGGGTACCAATCCAACCATCATCGATGAGTTTACGGCAGGTTTGGATGCCGGCCCCGAGGAAGGTGTCGGGTGCGCCACCGACGCGCACGCCTTTGGCGGCGGCGGCATCGACCAGGGCGCGGCCATCGGCCAAACTAATGGTCAAGGGTTTTTCGTTGTAGACGTGCTTGCCCGCAGCCACCGCTTGGAAGGCCACGTCGGCGTGTGCGGCCGGGATGGTCAAATTGATGACGATGTCGATGTCTGGTGATGCGAGGAGCTCGGCCACACTCATGGCGGTAATGCCGTATTCGGCGGCCCGGGCTTGGGCGCTGGCCGGGTTGAGGTCGGCGCAGGCGACGATCGAATAATCGTTGAAGCGCGGGGCGTTTTTGAGATAAATACCGCTAATCGTGCCACAGCCGATAATGCCGGCACGCAATGGCGACGTAGTCATTGATTGCTCCATTAGCTATAGGTAAGTGTGCCATATTATAGCGCAAATTTTGGGGATTTATCAATATGCAAAAACTATTGAAGCGTGCATCCTTCACTTCATACTTCATGCTTCCTCATTCCAACTTCAAAAGATGATTTTAGCTATTTTTTCGTAAATAAGTGTCGTTTTTTCGTTGATACACATGCGAGAGCATAGTAGAATAGAAAGAATATCGGTTGGGGAGTGTGTGGTATGAACGGCGGAGTGCGGCAACAAGGCAGTATTGTGTTGATCGGGCTAAGTGGCTCGGGCAAATCAACGGTGGGGCGCTATTTGGCGACCCGCCTTAATTACCCGTTGCATGATACCGATGCCATCATCGAAGCCGAAACCGGCCAAAGTGCTGCCGATATTTTTGCCAGCCGAGGTGAAGTTGCCTTTCGTGCCCTCGAAAGCGCCGTGTTGCGCCGCGTATTGGCGACCCCGCCAGCAGTGATTGCTACTGGTGGCGGTATCGTGACGGTCCCGGCGAATTGCGAAGTCATCCGTGAACAGGCCTTTGTGGTGTGGTTGGACGCCACAAGTAACGCCATCATTGCGCGCATTTCGAATCACCGCCAGCCGCGCCCATTGCTCCAAGGTGATAATCCTCATGAGCGCCTTGAACAGATGCGCCAAAAACGCGCCAGCCTTTATCGTGCCATTGCCGATTTACATATTTTGACCGATGGGATCCATGCTAGCGCCGTAGCCGCCCGCATTGCTATGTTGTTACCAGCGTTTTATGGTGCCCCGCAGGAGGATCCCCATGAATGATTTTCTTCAAGTGACTGTCGGCCTTGGCTACCCGGTCATAGTGGGCGTAGATTGCTGGCCAAAATTAGACTCATATCTTGAGCAACTTGGTTTAAATGGTCGTGTGCATATTGTTGCCGACCAACACTTGCAGGCGGTGGCAACACAGCTCCGGGCATCGTGTGGTGATACGACGACCCTATTGATTTTGCCAGGAGGCGAAGCGAGCAAAGACAGCGCCACCTTGATGGCTATCTACGATCACCTCTTGCAGCACCGCGTCGAACGGAGCGATATCCTGGTGGCCTTGGGTGGTGGCGTGATTGGCGATGTGGCCGGCTTTGCCGCGGCCACCATCGTGCGCGGGATTGCCTGTGTGCAGATGCCCACCACCTTGCTGGCCATGGTTGATAGCGCCGTCGGGGGTAAGACCGGTATCAATCACCCCTTGGGCAAAAACATGATTGGCGCATTCCATCAACCCCGTCTGGTGTTGGCCGATGTCAATCTGCTCAAAACCTTGCCTACTCGCGAACTCGCCGCTGGTTGGGCCGAAGCCATCAAACACGGCGTGATTCGCGATGCTCAGCTCTTTGCTGACTTGGCCCACGCCGACCCGCACCAAGCGTTTTTTGATGCTCCGTTGGTGCGGCGGGCTGTGGCGGTCAAGGTCGATGTGGTCAACATCGACGAGCGTGAGCAAGCCGAACGGATGCTGCTCAATTATGGGCATACCGTTGGTCATGCCCTCGAACAATTGTTGGGGTATGGCGTGCTCCTCCACGGCGAAGCCGTGGCAATTGGGATGCAAGTCGAAGCCCGTCTCGCGCATGCCATCGGGCTGTGTGATGCCGAGCTTATCCAGCGCCAACACGCTATTTTGACGCATTACCAGCTCCCTACCACTATCCCGCAGGGTATTACGGTGCCACAACTGCTCGAGGTAATGCACCGTGACAAAAAGGTCCAAGCTGGACAGTTGCGTTGGGCCTTGCCACGTACCATTGGCCATGCCGAAATTGTGCGAAATGTGCCGATTGCAACGGTGCAATCAGTGCTGTCAACACTGATTGCAGAGGGATAAAATGATTTAATACAGTTTTTATAGAAATAATTGGCGTATATCTGCTATCTTTGGTATAGTGTATGGGAGAGAGAAAGGGGTGAGGTTATGCAATCTACACCATTTTCGGCAGATTCATCAGTTGGCCAGATTTTGACTTTTTTGCAACGCAATGGTGAAGCCACCATTCGCGAGCTCGAAGTCGAATTAGGTGTGAGTACCACTGCAGTCCGCGAGCATTTGATTAATCTCGATGCCCGGGGTTACATTGCGACCCGTTTGATTCGCAATGGGCGTGGGCGGCCGCGGATTGTCTACTCGTTGACCGAACAGGCCCGTGATGTCTTCCCGCGTAGCTACGACACGTTGGTGACGGTATTGCTTGACGAGATTGCGCGCCAACAAGGTGAGCAAGGGTTGACGCAATTGCTCGACAGCGTGAGTGAGCGTTTGGCGGAAGGGTATCAGCGCACCGGCAAAAGTGACCTCGAGAGTCGGATGAGCAATGTCCAAAAAATGATGGAAGCACGGGGGATCCCGGTTGAAATCCAGCCGGACTCACATGGTTTCACCTTTTATGCCTGCCCTTACCACGAAGTTGCCTTGGAGCATGCTGGGGTTTGTGCCATGGAAAAGCACATGCTTGAGCAAGTATTGGGGCATTCCATCAACAACGACACATCGATTCGGTCGGGGTCGCGAGTGTGTAGTTTTTCGGTAGCCACGGGCGACAATACCATTGCGCTCGTTGAATAAACGTCTACAACGGGTCTATTTATTCGTCTAAATTTCGTTTAATTAAGGAGTCAGTGTTTCAATGGAATTGGTCATCAAAGACTTACATGCCAATATTGGCGATAAAGAAATCCTCAAGGGTGTCAATTTGACCGTTACCCCCGGCACGATTCATGCCATCATGGGACCGAACGGCAGTGGCAAAAGTACTCTTTCGAATACCATCATGGGGCATCCTTCCTACACCGTCACCAGCGGTGAAGTATGGTACAAGGGCCAAAACGTCCTTGAACTCCCCGTTGATGAGCGCGCCAAATTGGGGTTGTTTTTGGCATTCCAATACCCCGTATCGATCCCCGGCGTGACCGTTGCCAACTTCTTGCGCGCCGCCGTCAATGCCCACCGCTCGGTGGCTGGCAAAGACACCCGCGAGACGGCCATCCCCATGGCCCAATTCCGCAAAGAAATCCGCGAAAAAATGTCTGCCCTCGGTGTCGACGATGGCTTTGCACGGCGCTACTTGAACGATGGTTTCAGTGGTGGTGAAAAGAAGCGCGTCGAGATTTTGCAGATGTCGATGCTCAAACCATCGATGGCCATCATGGACGAAACCGACTCCGGGCTCGATATCGACGCCCTCAAAGTGGTGTCACAAGGGGTCAACACCTTGTTGGGTCAAAACCCTGACATGGGCGTCTTGGTGATTACCCACTATCAACGCTTGCTCAACTACATCAAACCGAACCGCGTGTCGGTAATGATGGAAGGGCGTATCGTGCGCGAAGGCGGTCCTGAATTGGCCCTCGAGCTCGAAGAGCGTGGCTACGACTTCATCAGGGAGGAAGTGTTCGGCAATGCTAACTAAGCTCCCTGTGATTGCGGCGTTGACCGCACAAGATATTGTGGTAGCGAGTGAACCCACCTGGCTCCAGCAATGGCGCCAAGCGGCGTGGCAACATGTCAATGAAGGTGCAGCTCCGTTGTGGCGCCGCACCGATTTGACGGCGTATGCCTTGGCTGACATGGAGTTTACTGCGACGGCCAGCGAATCCCAGCTTGGCAGCGCCATCCCTGATGGTGTGGTGGTGATGCCACTCAGCCAAGCCGTGCGTGAGCACGGTGATTTGGTCAAGGCCCACCTCGGTAGTGCGGTTGCCTTTAATGCGAGCAAATATGCCGCATTGAATGCTGCTACCTGGCGCGATGGTTGGTTCGTTTATGTCCCCAAAAACTACGAAGCAAGTGTGCCATTACACCTACTCCAAGGTTTTGGTGCCGGCAACACGCTCGTTGCCCGCAATTTGGTGGTGCTCGAACGGGGCGCGCAATTGTCACTCATCGAACAATACGCCGGTGACGGTGGTCCGTTTGCGGTGGTGGCAAGTGAGCTCATCCTTGGTGATGGGGCCACGCTGCAGTACACCAGCATGCAGACCTGGGGCGCCAACGTCCACCACATGGGACACCAAGTCGCTAAGGTTGGTAATGATGCCACGATTGTCTGGACGGCGGTCAACACCGGTGCCGCCCATCAACACATCGACGCCGAAACTAACTTGGTAGGCAATGGCTCACGGGTCAATTGGACGGCGGCTACGGTGGCCGGTGAAGGTCAACGCTTGTTGACGGCGCCATGGTTGCGCCACGTCGGTCGGGCCACCGAAGCCCACATGGACTTCAAGACGGTGGTCAAAGGCAGTGGGTATGCCACATTTGATGGCATGATCAAAATCGAAGGTGGTAGTACCGATACGGTAACCCGTCTCGAAGAACATGCCTTGCATTTGTCTCCCCAAGCACGGAGCGACTCTATTCCGGGACTCAAGATTGACACCAACAACGTGCAAAAAGCCGGCCACGCCTCGACTAGTGGCGAAGTTGACGACGAGCAGTTGTTTTATATGCAGGCCCGTGGTATTCCCAAATCCGATGCGGTACATATGATTGTAATGGGCTTTTTTGAGTCTGTACTCGATCGTATTCCGCTCGATACATTGCGTGAACAAGTCACGGCAGACATTGCTGCCCGGATCTAGTCACGCGGTAAAGGCACGCTCATGATCAAGGCGCCGTTTGATGTGGCTACTATTCGTAGTCAGTTTCCGATTTTGCAGTTGCCCAGTGAGCGCCCGGTGGCGTTTCTTGATAGTGCCTCATCGTCGCAAAAACCGGAAGCGGTGATTGCGGCGTTGGCGGACTATTACCGCACCACCAACGCCAATGTGCATCGTGGCGTGTACCAGTTGAGTGAACAAGCCACGTTCGAATTCGAACGGGCGCGTGGGCGAGTGGCGTTGTTTATCAACGCCTCACACCACCGCGAAGTGATTTTTACCCGTAATACTACCGAAGCCATTAATTTGGTGGCCCAGGCCTGGGGTGGGAGTAATCTGCGGCCTGGTGATGTGATTTTGGTTAGCCAAATGGAACATCATTCCAACATCGTACCGTGGCAACTGATTGCTCAACGCACCGGGGCCGTGTTGCGGGCTATCCCTATCGATTCCCAAGGACGCTTGGTGTTGGACGACATCGATACCCTGCTCCAAGGGGTCAAGATGCTCGCCATCACCCATCAATCCAACGTACTCGGGACGATTAATCCCGTCGCCGATTTGGCGCGCAAAGCGCATGCGGTAGGGGCGTTGGTGTTGGTAGATGGTGCCCAAAGCGTCCCACACATGCCGGTAGATGTGCAGGCCTTGGATATCGACTTTTTGGCGTTTAGTGGCCACAAAATGGTAGGACCAACCGGTGTAGGCGTGTTGTGGGGCCGCAAAGCCTTGCTCGACGCCATGCCGCCCTTCCTCGGTGGTGGCTCGATGATCAAAACCGTGACCATCGAATCATCGACGTATGCCGATGTACCGGCGCGCTTCGAGGCAGGCACGCCGATGATTGGCGAAGCCATCGCACTGGGTGCGGCGGTGACCTATCTGATGGACATTGGGATGGCCAATATTGCGGCTTACGAGCATCAGTTGAGTGCGTATCTCATCGAGCGCCTCGACGAAGTGCCCGAAGTGACGTGGTATGGGCCACCAGTAGGTGCCGACCGTGGTGCCATGGCGGCGTTTAGTATGACCGGGGTGCACCCCCACGATATCGCCCAGATTCTCGATAGCGAGGGTGTGGCAGTGCGGGCGGGGCACCATTGTACGCAACCACTGCATGCGGCGCTGGATGTGCCCTCTTCGGTACGGGCTTCGTGTTATCTGTATACCAACACCCACGACATCGACCGACTGGTGCGTGGGTTGAGCAAAGTGAAGCAATTGTTCGGCTAGAAATTCAGGGGATACCTATGAGTGACATGTACCGTGACTTGATTCTTGAGCATCATCGTTATCCCCATAATTTTGGGACGCTCGATCCTCACGATGTCTCGCAAGAAGAACACAACCCGTTGTGTGGTGATCGCATTCGCCTCGATTTGCGCATCGTCGACAACAAAATCTCCGAAGTCGCTTTTTCGGGCAAAGGGTGTGCGGTGAGTCAAGCTGCTGCCTCGATGCTCACTGATGAATTAATCGGTATGGATCTCGACCAAGTTCGGCAATACGGCAAAGCTGAATTGTTGGACTTGATCGGATTGCCCCTGGACAAAAACCCGGTGCGCCTCAAATGTGCACTGTTGTCATTAAAGGCCCTCAAGGTGGGCGTATATCGTTACCTCGGGCAAAATATCGAAACCGATGAGTTGGATTAAAATCAGGAAGGAACGTCAATGACTGTAGAAGCAAATGAGTTGTCGTTTGACTACTCGAAATATGGATTTCGCCAAGAAGAAAACTACGTCTTTAAGTCGGGCAAGGGCCTGAGCGAAGAAGTAGTCCGTGAATTGTCGATGATGAAGGGCGAGCCAGAGTGGATGCTCAAGCGCCGCTTGCAAGCCTTGGCGATTTTTTATAGCAAACCGACACCGATTGACGGTGCCTGGGGCAACCCCGATTTGCTCGACCTCAACTACGACGACATCCATTACTTCGTGCGGGCCGGCGACAAGCCAGCCACCGACTGGGATGCCGTGCCCGACGAAATCAAAAACACCTTTGAGCGCTTGGGGATTCCCGAAGCCGAACGGAAGTTCTTGGCCGGTGTCGGTGCCCAATACGAATCAGAAGTGGTCTATCATTCGCTCCGCGAAGAGTGGTCAAAGTTGGGGGTTATCTTCCTCGACACCGACACGGCCCTCAAAGAACAACCCGAAATGTTCAAGCAATATTTCGGCACCATCATTCCCTCAGCAGACAATAAATACGCTGCTTTGAACACGGCGGTATGGTCGGGCGGATCGTTTGTGTATGTTCCCAAAGGCGTACACGTCGACATTCCTTTGCAGGCCTACTTCCGTATCAATGCCGAAAACATGGGGCAATTCGAGCGCACCTTGATTATCATCGACGAAGGCGCCTCAGCGCACTACATCGAAGGGTGCACGGCGCCACAATACTCCACCAATTCGTTGCATTCGGCCGTGGTCGAAATTGTGGTCAAAAAGGGTGGCAAGTTCCGCTATACCACCATCCAAAACTGGGCCAACAACATTTTCAACTTGGTAACCAAGCGGGCTGTGGCCTACGAAGACGCCAGCATGGAATGGGTCGATGGCAACATTGGCTCACGTTTGACCATGAAGTACCCTTCGGTCTATTTAATGGGTCGCGGCGCCCGTGGTGAAGTGTTGTCGGTGGCATATGCCGGCAAAGGCCAACACCAAGATGCCGGTGCCAAGATGGTGCACAATGCACCCGATACCACCAGCGTCATCACCAACAAGTCCGTGTCAAAGGGTGGCGGCAAAACCACCTATCGTGGTTTGGTCAAGGTGCATCCAGGTGCAACTGGCGCCAAGATCAATGTGAATTGTGATGCCTTGATCCTCGATGACAAGTCGAAGTCAGACACCATCCCCTATATCGAAGTCGAAGAAGCCAAGGTTACTTTGGCACACGAGGCCACGGTGGGGCGGATTGGTGAAGAGCAACTCTTTTATCTGATGAGCCGCGGTATCTCACAAGCCGAAGCAATGTCGATGATTGTGTTGGGCTTCATGGAGCCATTTACGCGCGAATTGCCGATGGAATACGCCGTCGAGCTCAATCGCCTCATCCAGCTCGAAATGGAAGGGTCGGTCGGGTAATCATATCCCCGTGACACCCCCCCAACTCATCCACAATGGTGAGTTGGGGGGGTGTCGTATCTCGTAGCGCCACAGCATGCTGTGGCTATGGGGGAGCTGCGGCTCTGGGGAGCCGCAGGGAGTCGCAGCAGGCTGCTACTGTACTAGGATAGAATGGTATTATAGGAAGTGGGGGGGCAGAGATGAATGAATATATCGTTGTGGCCGAGGTGGCGCAATTGCCGGTCGGTGCCACGTTGGCCGTGAAATATGGCGATCAAGAAGTAGGCTTGTTTAATGTCCGGGGTACGATTTATGCTATTGGCAACGTCTGTACCCACGCCTACGCCCAGTTGCACGATGGCTATGTCGATGACGATGATTGTACGGTCGATTGTCCGCTCCACGGGGCACGATTTTCGTTGAAGACCGGCGATTATTACACGTTGCCAGCGGTGCGCAATGTAGCCACTTATCACGTCCAAATCGACGGCGGTCAGATTGCGATTGCGCCGGCCAGCTAAGATGGTCGTGATACCACGTCACTGCGACATCGCCGCATGGGCGCAGACCGCCTACCCTAGCGAAGCGGTGGGATTGCTGGTGGGGAGGCGGGTGAGGGATAATTGGGAAATCCACACGCTGGTGCCCGCCGCCAACATCGCCGCCACGCCAGCGACGCAGTTTGTGCTTGATCCAATGGCATGGTTTGTGGCCGAACGGATTGCGGTGCAGGCGGGAATGTCTATTGTAGGTATCATCCACAGTCACCCAGACGCGCCAGCACGACCCTCGGCGCACGATAGTGCGAGTGGCGATTCACTAGGGCGCGACATCGTTTTTTTAATTAGTACCATCACCAAAAACGGCATCACAGCCCTGACCGCTTGGCAATGGAATGGCCGTGAGTATCAAGAAATAGTCGTGCAATGGAATTAACAGCTCACGAACAACAACGCTATGCCCGCCATATCAGTCTGCCCGAAGTAGGGGCGGCTGGGCAGCTCCGCCTCAAAAACGCCCGCGTGTTGATTGTGGGTGCGGGGGGCTTGGGGTCGCCAGTGGCGCTCTATTTGGCGGCAGCAGGGGTCGGGCATATCGGGATTGTCGATGATGACGTGGTGGATTTGACCAATCTGCAACGCCAAATCATCCATGCCGATGCGGCAATTGGCCAACCCAAAGTCGCGTCAGCGCAGGCACGCATGCAGGGTCTCAATCCCTGTATCACCGTGACGCCCTATGCCTACCGCTTGACGGCCGCCAATGTGTTGACGATTGTGGCGCAGTACGACGTGGTGGTGGATGCGACGGATTCGTTTGCGACGCGCTATATCGTCAATGATGCCTGTGTGATGTTGCAAAAACCACTGGTGTACGGGGCGATTTTTCGCTTTGAAGGCCAAGCAACGGTCTTTGCGCCCCATTTGGGTGGACCATGTTATCGTTGCTTGTTCCCCGACCCGCCACCGCCGGCGTTGGCGCCTAACTGTGCCGAAGCAGGGGTATTTGGCGTGTTGCCGGGGGTGGTGGGGAGCGTACAAGCCACCGAAGCGCTCAAACTCATCCTGGGGATTGGCACGTCACTATGTGGGCGTTTGTGGCTGTATGATGCGCTCCACATGCAGGTCGATACCTGGCAGATTGCCCCTAACCCGGCTTGCCCACGCTGTGGCACTCACCCCACATTGACCGAAATCGTCGATGTCGAGGCGTTGTGTGCCCCCGTGCTGAGTGCCGATGAATGGAGCGTCACCCAAGTGCAGGAGCGCCTCGCCCAAGCCCCGGCGCCGTTCGTGTTGGATGTGCGCGAAGCGCACGAATACGCCGTCAGTCATCTGCCAGGGGCGGTGCGGATAGGGGTGGACGAGGTGGCATCCCGGGTTGAAGAATTACGTACCGTCGGGCCGATTATCGTCTATTGCCGGAGTGGTATGCGGAGCGCCCGCGCCCGCGATGTCTTGCGCAATCACGGGATTGCCGCAGTGAGTATGGCGGGTGGGCTACTGGTGTGGCGCCGTGATATTGATCCACAATTACCCGTGGCGTAAGGAGCAGATAGCAATGGATGCAACACAATTTCGCCAAATCGCTACCCCACAGGCAGACTGGAGCCTGGCAGTGCGGGCCTTGTGGTACGAGGCCCACGACGATTGGACAACGGCCCACGATCAGGTGCAAGACGACAATAGTGCTGACGGCGCCTGGGTGCATGCCTATTTGCACCGTGTCGAAGGAGACCAATTCAATGCCGCCTATTGGTATCGCCGAGCTGGGCGAGCGGTACCAGCCAAAAACCTCGCGCTCCGTGATGAATGGGCGCAATTGGTACAGGCCTTGGTAAAGGAGTAACTGATGCGGATTGCCGAAATCATTGAATCGAGTACGCAGTCGTTTGTGGCGGGGAGTTATGAATTACTCGCTGCCCCGGCGTTTGGCGCCTTGGTCCAGGCACATACCCTCGATCCCCAGGTGCAAGTATATGCCGTGGTCTACGACATCCGCACCGTGAGCCGCGAGCCCGGTGGGCGGGCGGTGGTGCGGGGCAAAAGCTATACGGGGCAAGAATTATTTAACGACGAAATTTATCGTGCCCACCCTGATTTGTCGGAAGTACTCCAGACCGAGTTTGCGGCGTGGGTAGTAGGGTATCGGCGTGACACGACGGTCTATCACCGCATCCCGGCGGCGCCACCGCCGGTGCACTACAGCGTCGAAGTCTGTGACGATGCCACATTGCGCCAATTTGGGGCGCAGAGTGGCTATGCGCGGATGTTGCTCCAGGCCAGCCAAATCCCTAGCGATGAATTGTTGGCGGCGGTGATGCGGGCAATTGCCGTGGCGCATACACCCCATGAGCGTGAGTATTTGGTGCGGGTAGGGCGCGAGCTGGCGTTGCTCCTACGTGATGATTTTGAACGCTTGCGGCATATTTTGGCACGCTTGGCGCCCTAGTCGAGGTGCCTTGGTTGCGTCGTGCCCCTTGCCTGTGCTATCATAGGTAATAACGGATAAGGGGGACGTGGCGAAATGGCAGACGCGCAAGTCTTAGGAACTTGTGGAGCAATCCGTGAGGGTTCGACTCCCTCCGTCCCCACCAATACCCTGAGCGCAGTACCGTGTGGTACTGCGTTTTTTGTGTTCGTTTTTATCACCAGGAGATAACCATGCATTCCGATCTCATTAGCAAAATTGAAAAAGCCCGCCACTACGCCCAACAGCCCGAACGCATTGCTATCGATAGCCTGCACGCTACCTTTAACGGTGGCAACAACACCCACCAAATCACGATTACGGCGGGGGTGTGGCAGTGTGATTGTGAGTTCTTTAAAGGACATGCCACTTGTGCCCATGTAATGGCCATGCAAAAAATCTTGGCGCCGATGTTGTCGCCAGCAGCCCGGGCTGCAACGAATCCGTTGGATGCCGATAATTTAGCAGAAATGTTGGGGTAATCTCATGACACTCGTGATTGCGCATCGGGGAGCCTCGGCGTATGCCCCCGAAAACACCCTCAAGGCCTTTGATTTGGCTGCCGACCAAGGCGCCGATATGTGTGAACTCGACGTAATTGCAACGCAGGATGGCGCGCTGGCGGTGTTCCACGATGACACGACAGGGCGCTGGGAATCGGTTGATCGTGATGTGCGCACATTGACGATGGCCGACATGCAAGGACTTGATATCCGCGGCGAAAAAGTCCCCCACCTCGCCGCTGTGCTTGATTTGGCGCGGGCACGAGGCATGCAACTCAATGTCGAATTGAAGCATGCTGGGGTGGCGCGGGAAGTGCTGGCGGCGATTCGCGATGCACGCATGCACGACGCAGTAATTATTTCGTCGTTTGTGGGGCTGGCGTTGCACGAAGTGCGGGCGTTGGATGCCACCATCCGCATGGGGTATTTGATGGGGTCTGACACGTATAACCCGATTGTACGCTTCCGTGAAGCCTACCCGTTATTTGCCCTGAAGAGCCACGACTGCCAAGCCTGGCACCCCTATTTCAAATTGCCGGTGATTGAGTGGGCGATTCGCCAGACCCAAAACGCCGGTTATGCGGTCAATGTCTGGACCGTGAATGCGGAACAAGACATGCAAAAATTATTGGCGCTCAAGGTGGCGGGGATTATTACCGATAAACCTGATGTATTGAAAAAAATAATCCCGCAGGCAGTATAAGCATACTCCCTGCGGGATACGAATTGATTTAGGCGCGG
The DNA here is from genome assembly GCA_937876225.1 of uncultured Chloroflexota bacterium. Taxonomy (GTDB): domain Bacteria; phylum Chloroflexota; class Chloroflexia; order Chloroflexales; family Roseiflexaceae; genus UBA965. Next base: position 46,353 of record CALFIC010000018.1, read on the forward strand.
CGTTGGCGCATATGGTCGTAGAGGGCGGCGGCACCTAGCAAGCCGATGCGGTCGCCGAGCTGAGTGACTTCGACGGGGACATCGCGATAAACGGCGATGGCCCGTTCGGCGATGACCACTTTGGCGCGCTCGACTAATTGGGGATTGTTGATGACCACGCCGCCGCCGAGGACGATTTTGGCGGGGCTATACAGGTGGAGCATATTGACCAATCCGGCGCCAATTGCTTCGCCTTCTTCGTCCATTAGGCGTTGGGCTACGGCGTCGCCGCTGGCAGCAGCGGTGGCGATGTGGTGGCCTTGGACGAGCTCGGGGGTGGTGAGTTGGTGGAGTGCGGTCTCGCTGGTTTGGCGCATGGCTTGGGCGGCATTGCGGGCAAACCCAGGGCCGGCGGCGGTATCTTCCCATGACATACGGGTGCGCCAATCGATGATGTGGTGGCCTACTTCGCCGGCGGAGCCTTTGTGACCGAGGAGCAGGTGACCGTCGGTGATGACCCCACCGCCGATGCCGGTGCTGACGGTGATATAGACCAGATCTCGCAAGCCTTGACCGGCGCCAAAAATCCACTCGCCGACGGCGGCGGCGTTGGCGTCATTGCCGAGCTCGATATCGAGCCCGGTGGCTTCGGCCAGCATAGCGCGTAGGGGCGTGTTTTCGAAGCCTTGGATATTGGGCATGGCAAAAACAAATCCGGCCACGGGGTCGAGTGGTCCTGGTACGCCGATACCGACGCCAGCCAGCGTCCCATCGGCGGGAAGTTGGCGTTGTACTGTCTTGATTAAGGCAACCATGCGTCCAAAAATCGCTTGGGGACCTTCTGCGACGATGGTATCGACTTTGGTGTCGTAGTGAATCGTGCCATTGGTGTCGACCAGCCCAGCCCGTAAATTGGTGCCCCCTAAGTCAACGCCGATTGTGTAGCGCATAGCGATCCTTTCCTTAATAAAGACTTCATAATGTACATTATTATGTTGCGATAAATAATACACTTATGTTATACTACATAACAGCGTAATTACAAAATTAACTGGAATATTGTATGAAATGTAGCCACAGTGTACGTACCGATGTCGGGCGACATCGTGAACATAACGAAGACGACTATGGAGTCGGCGAGGGTGTGCAGGTCGCACAACGTGGCCACTTATTTGTGGTGTGTGACGGCATGGGTGGCCATGAAGCCGGCGAAGTTGCGAGCAGAATTGCGGTCGAATCGATTTTGTCGGGGTATTATGCCGACGAGTCAGATGATCGTGCCACGGCGTTAAGTATGGCGTTTGATTATGCCAACACCAGCATTTATAACGAAGGTACTTTAAGTGGGGTGTCGATGGGTACCACTGGTGTGGCTGCCGTCATTCACCACGACGAATGCATCATCGCTAATGTGGGCGATAGCCGTGCCTATCTCATCCGCAAAGGGGCGATTCGGCAGATTAGCCGCGATCATTCGCTGGTGAACGAGCAAATTGCAGCAGGGATGATTACGAGCGCCGATGCGGAACGCATGCTTTACAAACATGTAATCACCCGTGCGTTGGGTCATCAACCGGACGTGATTATTGATACGTTTCGCTTTGCGGTATTGCCGGGTGATGTAATATTACTGACTTCTGACGGTTTGATTAATCATTTAAATGATGATGATATTTTATCGGTTTGTGTACGCCCTTCGTTGGTAGATTGTGTTGACCGGTTGGTTGACATTGCCAATGAACGTGGTGGGAATGACAATATTACCGTCATGATGACGCGGATTGATGCCGTTGAGGGGACGTCACCGCTCCCGATTCCCATTGATGCGATGCCCGTAGTGGCTGGTGAATACAACCCGATGCGCCCGCAACCGAGCCATTCGACGGCGTCGATGCGCTTGATGTTGTCGCCACAAATCAGTTGGCAGGGTGCGGGATTGTCGTTGGCATTGCTGGGGGTATTAGTGTTGGTTATTGTGCTGGGGTTGATGGGAATTTGGCCGTTTGCGCCGGCATAAGCATCTGCTGATAAATCTGTAAATATTGTTGTGCCAAGGCTTGTTGCGTGTAGTGCTGTTGCACCCGCTGACGAGCCTTTTGGCTGTAATCAGCATATATTTGCGAATTTTCGCTGAGTTGCAACACTGCGTGTGCCAGGGCACTACTATCACCTTCGGGATAGACAATGCCGCCATCGCCAATCACATGGGGTATTTCGCCCGAATCACTGCCGATGACGGGTACCCCACAAGCCATGGCTTCGACCAATACGCGGCCGAATTGTTCTTTCCAGTTGGCGGTGGTGCGTGATGGGAGTACCAGCGCATCAATTCCTTGCATAACAGTAGGGATGGCGTGACTGGCTACGGGTGCATGCCATTCAATGCGTGACGCAACGCCGACGGTAGCGGCATGCTGTCGGAGCACGTCGGCGTGGGCTCCACTGCCGACGATGTGGAGTTGGACGTGGGCGGGGAGGGTAGCGAGGGCGCTTATCAAATCGGCAATGCCTTTTTCGGGCACCAGGCGCCCGACGTAGCCAAGGGTAAATGGTTGGCGGGCAATATGGGCATTAGGGCGTGGCGCAAAATGCGCGGGATCAACGCCAGTTTGAGCAATGATACTGAGCGGGCCGGTGTAGCCGTGATTGCGGATGATTGTGGCGGCTTCGTGTGAGCAGGCCACGGCGTGACTGGCATGGATAAAAGCATAGCGCTCAAACCAGCCAAATGGCAGTGGGTAGCTACGTTCGATATTGGCGTAATTATAAAAACAAGTTCGTGCGCCTACCTGATGGGCTGCGCGTAGGGCGAGGAAGGTGGCAAGATTAAAGGATTCTTCGTCGACGTGCACAATATCGGGGCGCAGTCGGCGCACTAGTGCACCAAAGGTAGGGTAATAATGGAAGTGGTGCTGGCCATTAAAGCGCATCGGGAGGATTTCGACGTGGTAATTGGGGGTAGGACTTGGTTCATAGTCGATGCGTTGCGCCCGCGGTTCTTGCCAATAGGCCGGACTGGCAACGGTGAGTTGCACGCCGGGCAGGGCGGCGAGGGCGTCGGTTTTGCGACGGTAGGCGCTACTGAGTAACGCTTTGGAGAGAATAAGGATATTCATTACAGTACTTGGGCTGCGATGCGCGCATAGATGGCCGCCGTCTGAGTTGCGGTCACCGCATAACTAAAGCGACTCGCGCGGTGCATACCGGCGGCCCTGAGGTGTTGGCGTTGGGCGGGGTCGCTGAGGAGCTGAGCCAAGGCGTCCCGCCATGCGCCCACACTGGTTGGGTCGATACTACGAGCCGCATCACCGACGACTTCGGGTAAACTAGTGCGATTACTGACGAGCACGGGTGTACCACACGCCATCGCTTCGAGTGGGGGTAAACCAAACCCTTCGGCGAGTGACGGGTAGGCAAATAGGGTTGCCGCACTATAAAACGCCGGACCTGCGTCACGACTGACGGTGACACGTTTGACGCGTGCACCAATGCCAAGCGTCGCTATTTCTTGGTCGATATCGGGGAACAAGACGGGATTGTTGCCTGCAGCTTGGCCAGCGAGTACGAGCCAGGTATGATTGCGGATGGTGGCTGGTAAGGTGGCAAAGGCACGGAGCAATGTGACGACGTTTTTGCGTTCGTCGTAGCCGCCGACATAATAAATGTAGGGACCGACGATACCGTGTTGCGCCACCACCGCTACCGCGTCTGCTTGTGGGGTATAGATGGGGTCGGCGGCGAGATGAGTGACACTGATTTGGTCGTTAGGATAAGCGAGTAACTGCACCGTTTGATCTGCGACATACTGCGAAATTGCAATGATGCCGTGGCTACGCTTGACTGCCTGAGTCACCAAGGCCGTATACAAGCGTACCAGCGCTGACCCACGATAGGCGGGACGAGTAAGGGGGATTAAATCAGGGATGGTGGTGATTACGGGTATATTTGAGTGATAGGGTGGGGCAAAGTAGGGTACATGCAATAAATCCGCCCCGATGAGTTGCGCTGCTTGTGGTACCGCGATTTGTTCAAACCAGAGTTTGGCAAGATTGCGTGAATGCCCGGCAAATGGAGTAGTGACACGATGTAGCCGCACTCCTTGGGGTACCGGCGGCGGAGTGGTATCTGCGGGGATGATAAGTGTCAGCTGAATTGCGTCAATGCGCTGAATGGCATTGACGAATCCATGCAGGTATTGGCCGACACCAACGGTCGCTTTATCCCAAAAAAAGCCGTTAATGGCTACGTGTAATGTCATGAGCGTATAATACCATATGTACATAATTTGTACCGGTGCCAATATATGCATCACATACACAGACCATATGTTGATGATGGGGTGCATGGAAAGCGGGATTGTGCGATGCACACGACATTTTGGCCTCGGACGCGGATCGGTTGGGTTGCAGCGCTGGCATTTGATGCTTTTATAGTGCTCTATATTATCAATGGGTTCATGATAAAACTATCATCCACATCGGCATGGTGGCTGACATCCGTGCTGCCCTATTATGGAATAGTACTCATGCTTACGGTAGTGATGGCTAGCGCTGGCAGCGTGATTGCCTTGCTGATTGGTCGTGACCAGGCATGGGCAGTGCGGATGGCGACGTTGCCGATTGTAGTATGGGTCGGTGTGCATATGATGATTTTTGTGTTGAATGTACTCCATTTGTGATATGGGTGAATTACTCCGTAATGGTACAATGTCGGTATATTCAGATACGTAAGGAGTAAGATTACGATGGTAATGAATGTCGAACAGATTATGGCGGTTATTCCACATCGCTATCCGTTTTTGTTGATTGATCGGATTATCGAGCTCGAGCCTGGGATACGAGCAGTGGCACTCAAGCAAGTGACCATCAACGAGCCTTTTTTCCAAGGACATTTTCCCGATTATCCGATTATGCCGGGTGTGTTGATTATCGAGGCATTGGCACAAACGGGAGCCGTGGCCGGCATGGTATTACCCGAAAATCAAGGCAAAATCGCCTTGTTTGCCGGCATTGAAAACGCCCGTTTTCGCAAACCCGTCGTGCCCGGTGATAGTTTGCGCCTCGAAGTGACGATTAACGCCATGAAGCGGGGCATCGGCAAGGCCACGGCCACGGCCACCGTTGATGGGGCATTGGCCTGTGAAGCAATGTTGACATTTGCGTTGGTGGCTCGTACGAATTCGTAGCAATTGTGACCAATTCCTGGCAATTATTTGATACCTATGCATACATCGTGTATCATTAGATTGTTGCCGGAGTGGCGGAATGGCAGACGCTACGGTCTTAAAAACCGTTGAGGGCAACCTCATACGGGTTCGACTCCCGTCTTCGGCACCAAATCCCCTATGGCGTATATCACGCCATAGGGGGCTTTTTTGTATCATTAATGTGTATTGTTAAGGAATTGTGCGGGTAGGGGTTTTGGTACGCGTATAGGTGCGAGTGCTCGTCGAGGTGAGGGTTTTAGTTGCAGTTTTAGTCAGCGATGCAGTTTTTGTCAATGACGGGGTTAACGTATACGATGCAGTTGGAGTGAACGACGCTGTTAACGTAATCAATGGCGTACTTGTGGACGTGCGTGATTGCATGATATTGGCAGCATCACCACCTGCAATAAGGATACCCCCACCACGGATCCCAATGATGGAGTTTTGATTGGCAGAATCAACCGATACAACATTGGTGGTGGTCCGGAATTTTGTATAGGCGTTATTCCCCCACGCGATGAGCGTGCCATCTGCCTTGACGGCAAACGAACATTCACGACCTGCGGCAATTGCCACAATATCAGTGGCGGTTGTAGGAATCTGTAACTGCCCTTTGCTGTTACTTCCCCAACCGACCACGGTGCCGTTTTCAAGTAATGCCAGTGAGTGATTTTGGCCGGCACTTACTGCTATTACTTCGACTAATCCAAGTGGAACAGTGCTTTGTCCGGCAGAATTATCGCCCCAAGCGACGACTGTGCCGTCGTTTTTGAGGGCGACTACATGCCGATCGCCGCCATCGATGGCGATGACATTGGTTAATCCACGAGGTACCGTGACTTGCCCAAAGTCATTCCGCCCCCATGCAATAACGGTAGAATCGTTTTTGATGACAATCGCAAAACGCGCTCCTGCGGCAACTGCTTTGACATCAGTTTTTGCTGCATCAGGAATGTCTCCTTCGCCATACAGATTTTCCCCCCACGTATAGAGATTTCCTGCTTCGTCGAGCGCATAGGTATTCCCGATACTGGCAGCAATGTCTTTGAATTGGGTATTTTTTAATTCTGTTGGAATAGTAGATTGATAGACCCGGGCGTCATTTTTGCCCCACGTAACCAATGTCCCGTTGTTTAATAAACCAATCACAAACAGATTCCCAATTGCGGATTTCCGTAAATCCAACAAGAGCGCTGTAGGGGTGATTGTGCGGGTATTTGATGGGGTAAACGTTAATGTTGCAGTACGAGTAGCTGTAGCGGTATAGGTATTGGTCGGTGTTGTGGTCGCAGACGATGTCATTGTTGGGGTCTTAGTGAGCGTGTATGTTCTCGTTGATGATGAGGTCATGGTACGGGTATAGGTACGGGATGGCGTGATTGTTGGCGTATTACTACTGGTTTGGGTTAGCGTGATTGTCGGCGTATTACTACTGGTTTGGGTTGCGGTATAGGTTAGAGTTGTGCTACTGGTTTGGGTGATAGTAACGGTTGATGATGAGCTATCTGTTGGTGTAATGCTATTATTTGGTGTTGTGGTGGTATTTGGTGCGGCAGTTGCCGTGTTGTTATTGGTTGGGGAGAGGGTTATTGGTGTGAATGTTGATGACAGGGTACTGGTTGCCGATAGTGATGGATTCGCTGTCGCTGTATCACTCGTTGTCCGTGTGGGACTTGATGGAGCACTTGGTGTTGCAGTGGATGTAATTAATGTTCCCGTCGGTGTTTCGCTAGCGAATCGTAATCCATTGATTGCTGCTGAAGTTGCAATTGCCCCATCAATACCCGAACCATAGGGTACGACTACCGCAGTATTTGTGGCAGTTCCAGTGGTTGATGGAGTAACGCTTATCGTCGTCGTCGCTGATGCGGTCATGGTGGTGGTAGCAAAATAAATACCTGAGGCGGCGGCAGCAGTTGCTACAGCTGGATTGATATTTGATCCAATGGGGACAATAATGGCGGTGTTTGTGGGGGTACGTGTAATCGATGTGGTAGGTGTATCACTTGGTGTATCGGTTTGGCTTGCAGTGGGAGTTGGTGATGGTGTCGCCGACACAAAAAGGATACCTTGATTGGCCGAAAATGTCGCCACAAATGCATCAAGATTACTGTTGTATGGAATGATGAGTGGCGTATTTGTGGCAGTCCGGGTTTTGGTGGGGGTGTTGGTGGGGGTGTAAGTATAGGTATCGGTAGGGGTATTCGTATAGGTATTGGTGGGAGTGTAGGTGTAGGTATTGGTGGGAGTGTAGGTGTAGGTATTGGTGGGAGTGTAGGTATAGGTGTTGGTGGGAGTGTAGGTATAGGTGTTGGTGGGAGTGCTGGTCCGGGTATCCGTGGGGGTGTTGGTAGGGGTATTGGTCCGGGTATTGGTCCGGGTATCCGTGGGAGTGTTGGTCCGGGTATCCGTGGAGGTATTGGAAGGAGTCAACGTATATGTAATATTTGTGATCGTAAATGAACCAGTAACTGCAGATGCAGATGCCCATAACGTACCATTATTCATACCGCCGGTTTGTGATGCGGTTAATGTACACGTACCCGAACCTACTAGGGTGATAATACTCCCCGCACTCACGGTACATACACTTGGTGTCGATGAGGTAAACGTCGCAGCTAAGCCCGACGTTGTCGTCGTGACATCATTTGCATCAAATGGGGCACTGGTATAACTCGCCGATTTGTTTTTGGTGTTGTTTAATGAATTCGCATCAAACGTGATTGTTTGGGCAGTACCTTGTGAAATATTATCAATCCAAAAGGTGGCACCCGATGCCCTACCACCAGAGGCGTCAAATGTACCATTTACAAACACAAAGCGATACCCGTATTTGCTGGCTGGGATAGTAATATTCGCGTTTTGCCAACCATTGACGTTTTTCCCGGTGGTATCAAGTATTTCGTATTGTGTACATGTCGTTGTATCAAGCAAATATCCGAGTACTGCAAAATCATCAGATCCTGCAGCCGAAAACCAATTCAACGTAATTAATTGCCCACTAATCCCATAAAACATATCGCTATAAATCGCTGGTCCATGGGCTACGTGATACGACGTACCAGAGCCACTTCCCAATACCAATTGAACTGCATTTGCGCCAGCAGAAGGCAGCAACCCACCGTACGCTGACGTTACCACTGATGTCGTAAACCCTGAGAATGTACCAGCATCACCATCTTGTGTCGGCCGCGCAGCACCACCACCAAACTGCAAATAATTCGTGGTGTCTTGCGATGTACATCCACCAATCGACGTAACACCCAAATCAATCCGCTGATTCATAACGGTCCAATTCGCCAGTCCATTTTCAAAACTACCATTTTGTAAAATTGGAATAGGAGTTGGTGAGATTATTTGGGTGTATGTCGGTGTTAGTGTGATGCTTGGAGTCAACGTATCAGTCGGTGTGTTACTCGGCGTTTCCGTATCTGTGGGGGTATTGGTAGACGTATTGGTGGGGGTGTTGGTAGACGTATTGGTAGACGTATTGGTGGGCGTATTGGTGGGCGTATTGGTGGGGGTGTTGGTGGGCGTATTGGTGGGGGTG
>CALFIC010000019.1 GCA_937876225.1 uncultured Chloroflexota bacterium
CGACGGTTGCTTCGAGGTGCAACGGGGCGACGTGGTAGTGATAGTCGTCGCCTTTGCCACAATGCCCGCCCCACTGGTCGAGTTCGCCGGCGAGCAAGGCATCATCGCCACGGTTGTTGAGGGCATTAAAAATGGGGATACCGTTGGCGGCGATGGCGATGGCACCGCGGTAAAGGGCTGTTTTGGCGGAAATGGGGGTATCGGCCATCACCGGCGTCAAGGGGATCTGGAAGGCGCTGGGGCCACGATAATTTTGTGGCAGCGGTACCTGCTGTTGCCAGCTTTTGATGCCAATCATCATGGGGTGGCTGGGTAGGCCGTTTGATTCGATATACAAATTGGTCGCGTCTTGGCGGGTCGTCACCGTGCTACTAAACGCCGTAAAACTATAGCCTGTAACGGTTGTACTACTCGTGGTTGATTGGGTTAGCGGGGCTGAAGTTGGCTGATTAGTGGTATTCCCCGATCCTGGAGTGTTGGCGGGTGATTGCCCATTGGGGCGTGATGGTGTTGGGAGCATTTGGCACGCAGCGAGTAGGCTTACCCCCAAACTTTGGGCACAGAGTTTGGTAAATTGGCGACGATTGATTGACATAAAAATCTCTTTAGCGTGAATAGATGACATTGAGGGTGGCGCTCCCGAGGGTACGGTCGGCGATGGCGGCGAGCAAGGTGTCACGGTCGACTTTATCGGCAGCTACGCTGAATTCAGGGGCTTTTGAGAGGGCATAAACGGTGTAGGTATACGTTTTGGCACCAGGTCCTTTGGAACATGGGGGCGTGTATTCCGTGCGATCATTGACACTATTGGTGCCCAATGTGCCGATACCTTGGCTGTTTTTGGCTAATGCGGTTACTGAGGCTGGGATGTTGTAGAGCACCCAATACCAGTGGCTGTCACCAGGGCCGGGGATGTGATGCATCACCACTGCAAAGCTGGTGGTGCCGGCAGGGGCGTTTTTCCAGTTGAGTGGTAAAGTCGCGCTAGTGCCATCGCAGGTGTAGTCTTTGGGGAGATTGCCTGCTTCGGCGACATCTGGACTAGTCAGCACAAATTCAGTGCTTGTTGGCGTGGGTTTGGGTGTTGCGATGGCTTGTGGTGGTGGGTCGTTACGCAAAAATCCACAACTGGTGGCGACGATAAGCATGAGAAGTAAAAACGGAAATGTGCGGCGCATAAGAAACATCCTTTCAGTGATGAAACATTGACGAGAGGAATGAATTTGGCAAATAAAACACCGCCGCTCTACGGATGATAAAACGACGGCGTCTGGGTGGGTACATCATCGATTAGGGTTTATACACTGTCACACTACATAGTACAGTATTATTGGTTTTGAGATCTGGACCCCAGATAAATTTGGCTTCAGGCTTCCAGGAAATATCGTTGTAGCCTTCTTTGGGACCGACTTGGTCGGCGCTATACAACGAGGCAGCCAGCCACTTACTAGTGTCGAATGTAGGTGACTTCCAGTCGGTTGGTTCAGGCAGGGCAATGAATCCACAGGCACCTTGACCAGCGATGGGATTGGCTTCGGCGGCGCAGGCATTGTCGAGTGGGGCAGTCTGAATGACAGTGCACTTCCACCATTCATTGGTAACCCCAATCGTCGCACCTGTAGCGGTATCGGTAAATTGACCAATAAAGCCACCATCGCCGATTTGTTGGCGGTTCGTCCCGATGTATTCGAGACCAGTATCGTTTTGGATATAGTCTTTGAGGATGACATTGAAGTGCATGGGATAGGTGGCAGGGAATGTGACGGTCTCGGAATCAAACGAGCGTTCGGTGGTAATTGGTACGGAATCTTCTTTGATGAGTTGGTCATTGAGATAGAGCGCGAACCAATTATCTGCCCATAATTCCGCCTTGACATTGATTGATTGCGAGGAGTTACTTGAATTGCTGGAATTGTTACTCGGAGCTACGCGTGCAGTTGCTTGTGCGATGACCGCGGTAACTACTTTGGCACGGTTTTTGTAACTTGGTGGTGGAACACTGCCGAGTTCATGACCACAGGAAACTAGTAGACATGCGATTCCCAATAATATGTAGCATGCACGATAGTTCATAGCGCCCTTTCCTTATGGTTTAATCAGCTTTTCATTCACAGTATGAAGATGAAAAGCGTGTGCGATTCGTTCCTTTATAATAGTGGTTTATATTTAGATGTGGTAAAGAATATATGTAGATAGCATTATCTTGTCAAATACCCTTAGGCAGCGCGGTAATAATTGTTGCGTGGTGGGCAGTGCACAAATGGGTGCGGTGATAAAAAATTGATGAGCGCGGTGAATTTTTTATGCCAAAAACCGCCGTTATCTGGTTGATAAAACGGCGGTGTGTGGTTTGGAGAATTATCGATTAGGGTTTGTATACCGTCACATTACACAGTACGGTGTTATTGGTTTTGAGATCTGGTCCCCAGATAAATTTGGCTTCGGGCTTCCAGGAGATATCGTTGTAGCCTTCTTTGGGACCCACTTGGTCGGCGCTATATAGCGAGGCAGCCAGCCACTTACTAGTATCGAATGTGGGCGACTTCCAGTCTGCTGGTTCGGGGAGAGCGGTAAATCCACACGCACCTTGGCCGGCGATGGGATTTGCTTCCGTAGCGCAGGCGTTGTCGAGGGGGGCTGTGTGTATGACGGTGCACTTCCACCATTCATTGGTTACGCCAATCAGACTACCAGTATCGGCATCGGTAAATTGGCCAATAAATCCGCCATCGCCGATTTGTTGGCGGCTCGTCCCGATATATTCGAGACCAGTATCGTTTTGGATATAGTCTTTGAGGATAACGCTGAAATGCATGGGATAGGTAGCAGGGAATGTGACAGTCTCGGAATTAAATGAGCGTTCGGTGGTAATTGGTACGGAATCTTCTTTGATGAGTTTACCATCGAGATAGAGCGCAAACCAATTATCTGCCCATAATTCGGCTTTGACATTGATAGTTTGTGTAGCGCTATTTGCGGGTTTGGTCGTATTGGAGTTGCTATTTGGGACTGTGCGTGCTGTGGGGAGAATGACTACGGCAGTCGCAACTTTGGGGCGATTCTTGTCTGGGGGTGGGGCTTGGGTTTGGCCAAGTCCACGACCACAGGCGGCGAGTATACATGCGAGCCCCAACAGTGAGAGCAGACGGTATTGCACGAGAGTAACCCTTTCCGATCAAAATTGTCTTTTAGACATGGGATAAAGATGAATAATTTGTATGATCCGTTCCTTAATTATATAGTTTTTTACTTGGATATGGTGAAAAATTCTGTAGATGGCTTGATTTATGGGGTAAATTACGTTTTTAGAAATTTCTTGAGAGATAACCTTACGGTATATGCAACTAGACCATCAGGTATTTGAATGAATGAATTGGTATAATACGACATTTAGATGGGTTGTTTTGGACAAGGGTAATTATGCGACAGGCAGAGCGAGTAGTGGTAGTGGGTGGTGGGCTTGGCGGAGTGGCAGCGGCGATCCGTTGTGCGGTTGCTGGGCGGCCAACGACATTGATTGAGGCGCGTCCAACCCTTGGTGGCAAACTCAATATTATCCGCGATCAGGGATTTGTGTGGGATATCGGTCCTTCCCTGTTGACAATGCCATGGGTGCTCGATGACCTGTTACAGGTCGCCGGGAGCTCATTAGCCGCTGAGCTAGATATCGTTGCCTTGCCATCGGCTTGTCGCTATTTGTGGGCAGACGGTACCCAATTCGATGCCATGGCCACATTACCGGCACTCATACAAAATATAGCGGCAATCAATCCCCGTGACGTGGGGAATTTTATGCGCTTTATGACCTATGCCCAGCAATTATGGAATTTGAGCGCCGACAAGTTTTTGTATACACCGGTCGCCGGTTGGCAAAGTATGCTTGATTGGCGAGTGCTCCGCGATGGCTGGCGACTTGATGGGTTGCGCACAATGGATGGGGCTGTACGGAGTTTTTTTGAAAGCCCACATTTACAGCAAGTCATGAATCGCTTTGCCACCTACAATGGGTCGTCGCCGTATCGTACCCCTGCCACGTTTAATTTAATTGCGTGGGCCGAATTTGGGCTGGGGGCGTTTTATCCGCGCGGTGGCTTGTATCGTATCGCTGAAGTGTTGCATGCGACGGCTGCCCGGGTCGGTGTCGATATTCGTACGGCAACTACGGTGACAGCTATTCACCACCAACACGGGCGGATATGTGGCGTCACAACGAGTAATGGTGACACAATCGCCACCCAACGGGTGATTAGTAATGTCGACCCACAAGTGACATTGGCGAAGCTTGTTGATGGTGGGGCGGAGCGCGCACACCGCTTGGCACGGCGTGAATTGTCGACGAGTGGATTTGTGGTGTTGTGGGGTTTGCGACAACGGTATGCGCAAATCGACCATCACACGATTTGTTTTTCGCCTGATTATCGGGCTGAATTCGCCGATACTGATGCAGGTCGTCTCCATGCCACCCCTACCATTTATTTGAATCACACGGTTGATTATGATGCGAATCATGCGCCTGCGGGTGGCCAAAATGTTTTTGCGTTGGTCAATGTACCCGCAACACGGGGAAACTCCATCGACTGGACTAATGTAGCAGTGAGTTATGCCGACCAGATGGCACGCCAACTCGAAACTCGCTTTGGGTTGACTGATTTTCGCCAAAACATTGTGGTGCAACATATATTGACCCCCCATGATTTAGCACAACTTTATAATGCGCCGGGTGGAGCGATTTATGGACTTGCATCCAATACCCCTTTGAGTGCATTTATGCGTCCGGCGCAACGTGATGCGCAGATTGCAGGTTTGTATTATTGTGGTGGCGGGACGCATCCCGGTGGGGGCATTCCACTGGCATTGTTGTCAGGTAAGCATGCCGCACAGTTAGTCGAGTAGATATTATTTTTGAAAAAATAACAGCACAACGCCGGTACGCACATGTTATTGTGTTGGTACCGGCGTGGCGTTGTGGTTGGTCGATGATATTAGTTGAAATGAAACAACGTGCGCAAGCGTTGGCTCTGCCACGCCACAATATCGCTTAATGGTTGTAGTGGGGCGTTGGTGGCGAGATCGGTAGATTGATAGGGTGGGGGACCGTATTCGGGCGTCATCGAAAAGTTGGCTTTGCCTGCGCGTTGATTCGCGGTTACGGCGAGTTGCCACCAATGTTCGTGGGCCGCAACTTCGGCACTATAGCGAGGCAAGCTCGGGTCTGGGACTTGGGGACCTTGGGAATGTCCGACACGGGTATGCAAGTGGATACAGTGCTGTGCACAGCGTTCCATGATGGCTTCGGCATCGCTCAGATTGCGTTCGGCGACGACTACCCAATGACTGTAGTCGGCGCAGATATGCGCATCGGGGTAGCGAGTCAAGTAGGCGTCAGTGCTCCACGGATTAAAAAAGAGCCGGCCGCGGTGGGTCTCGTGCCCGATGGCAATACCGTATTGTTGTTCGAGGGCGATGATTGCTTCGACAAATCGACAGCCGTCGTCGAAATTCGAGGCGTCACGCCAGCCATGCAAGGTGATTTGCCGGGCACCACAGGCAACTGCGGCTGCGACTTGTTGTTTGGCTGACGCAATATGCGTAGTCAAATCATCACCACTGGTAAATACCATCGCAATATATTCAAGCTGGTGTGCGGCGAGTTGGGCAATCAAGTGGGTTTGTTCGCTACGGTCGAGAGATACACCCAGCTCGACGCCCCGATATCCTTGTTGGGCGATGGACGGGAATACGACTTCCCACGGGGCATCGATGCCCCACGTACTGCGAAACAAATCAATTCGCATAATTTACTGCTCCTCTACATTGATGGACGTGCTGATTATACGAGAGGAGTGGGTATGGGGCAATTTTAGCGTTTGCTCCGGCGGTAGCCTGCGGCAATGGCTGCAGATTCACTATCGAAGCATTCTACGGTGACGTGGGTTTTGGCATAAAAGGCTCCATCAGGCACGTGATAAATCATGGACTTGCGGTTCCCTTTGATTTGGCCAACCAGGCATGGTGCGGAGTCCGCATTTATCGTTGTACTGCCGCCACCATTGCTACTACCGCCGCCACTGATAATCGGTATGGTCGTTGCTGTGGCTGCGATAACGCCATGAACCCCATTACACGTATTAGGTGACCACAACCCGAGTTGTTGATCTTGGGCGTTGCGTTGGGCTGATTTGAATTGGGTTTGATAATTGTAGGGGAGATTGTAGGTATATTCAAAGGCATATCCTTCGGCAATCATCACTTGATTAAATAAGCGACCGTCGGACATCCAGATATAACGCAACAAACGATTGTATTTGTCGTAATCACCTTGGCTTGTATCTTGTTCGAGGTAGACGGTGGCACCATCGAGTAATTGATGGGCATGATTGGACGCTTCTTTGCCAAAACACTGGACTGGTTTGCGTGGGTCAACAGTTTCTGGCGTATCAATCCCAATCATACGAATAGTGATATCTTTGTTGTTGAGTGATACATGGATGGTATCGCCATCGACCACGCGCAGTACTTGGGCCTTAATTGCACTCACGGGGATATTGGAATTCGTGGGGTTTGGAACGAAAACAGGCGCCACTGTGGCTGTGGCGATTGCCTGACTGGGAGTATTGTGGGGCGATGCAGATTGATTTGCTGCAATGCTCGCACTTCCGAGTAATCCGTTAAGGACGTCATAGGGGGGGCGATTTTCGGGGTGTAATTCAATTCGTGTGCGTTCAAACCATTGCACTTGGTAGGATAGTCCGTCGCTTAATGTTTCACGTACAAGCCCAGATAATGGTAATCCGTTGAGTGCGAGTCGTTCTGCATCACTAAACCCAGGCTTGCCATCAAATTCAATCCCCGTGGATAACCAGCGCTGCAAAATAGCGCCACACACACTTTGATTGGTGGCAGCAAAATAACGACAATTGGGTACGATGCCACTTTGTGGAAATGTGCGCCAATCACGCCCCTGTGCGGTGAGGGCGTCAGCGCCGACGCGTCCTAACAACATATCATAGGGTGCTAGATTATTTGTATGATATTCGATACGCTGGCGTTCAAAGAGCTGCGTGATAACCGAGTGACCATCTACGGATGTAGTGGTGGATGCGGCGATTGGGAAGCCAAAGATCGTCATGCTCCCTTGGTTTTGCCAAAATGTCCGGATTTGCCCATCAATGCACTGCCCTGTTTCGGCAAAACACCGAGGTGCGGCCTGACTCGTAATGGGGGAATTGAACAGCCAAAGCAACATGCTGATACCGGCACACCACCAAACCATCCTTGCGATTTGCGATTTCACGACTCGTCATTCCTTTTGTGGACATTAAAACAGGCGACGCTAATTAGGTATTAAGGCACTGGAGTAACATCAGAAGCTACCCCGTTGCATGTCGTTGGTGACCATAATCCAATTTGTTGATTTTGGGCGTTGCGTTGGGCTTCTTTGAATTGGGATTGATACGTGTAGGGTACATTGTACGTATATTCAAACGCATACCCCTCGGCAATCATTACCTGATTGAACATACGGCCATCAGCCAACCAGACATAGCGCAATAAGCGGTTGTATTTGTCGTAATTTCCTTGACTCGCATCTTGTTCGATGTAGACCGTTGCCCCATCAAGTAATTGATGGGCATGATTCGATGCTTCTTTGCCAAAACATTGGACTGGTTTGCGAGGATCGACGGTTTCGGGTGTGTTAATCCCAATCATGCGAATAGTGACATTGTTGCCATCAAGCCGGACATGTATTGTGTCACCATCGGTTACTTTGATCACTGGCACTGCAAGCGCATCTTGGGGAATACCCGTATTTTGTGGTACAGCACTGGGCGCAGGGGCAGTGGGGACGATGGTCGCTGCCGGTGCGGTGGGGACGATGGTCGCTGCCGGTGCGGTGGGGACGATGGTCGGCGTAACTACAATTGTCCGGGTGGCAATGGGTTTGGGTGCGGGTGGTGGGGCAGTGAGCGCTGCCACTAACATGACGATCCCAAACAATGTTGCGGTGACGACGGCGGCAATCCGCCAGTACCCCCCACGATTCCAGCCATATTCAAATACCAAAAACGGCCATGCAATGAAATAATAAAGTCCTTTGATAATCCAAGGCATTATTTGCCAGACTAATTGGAAGCCACGATACAGTAAAAAACCAATGCCACCGATAATCGCTGCGACCAATCCAAACAAACAACATCCCATGTTGTTTTTACTATTATTATTGTTATACATGGTAAATTCCTACGGAACACCAAATCGATGCTTCTCTTTCTATTATAGTGAATTTATAGGGCACATATGTGGATTGAAAATTAAATAACCTGCGTCCAAGCCACGATACGCAGGCTATCAACGGGTCAAGATTTTTTATTATGTGATTACACCTGATGGGCTCCGAAGTGGGGGAGGTACGGTTGTGATTGGGCAAACATTTCATTGACCATCGTGCGAATTTCACGCAATGATAAGCGGGCTGCTGTTAATGGGTCGTGGCAAATTGCTTGATAGATGAGCAACGGGTCTCCATTTAAACATCCGGCAATCGCCATTTCTTCGATTTGACTACTCAGATTAGTCAACATGGTAACAGATGCAGGCAACTCGCCAATAGGCAGTGGATGCAATCCATGATTATCGACATAAATCGGTACTTCGACACAGGCACCCATCGGTAAATTGGTTATATAACCACGATTTGGCACATTGCCATTAAACTTAAATACCTCACCACCGTCGAGTGCATTTATGATTGCTGCAGCATATTCATTACTTGGGTGCAAGTCAATTGGTGCAGGGTTGGTACGTTCTTGTTCTGCTTCAGCGGCCCAATCATTCATATGTGCTTGGTACCAATTGAGCGCTGCATGTGATACGCCGGGGTTCCATCCGGTACCAGGTGTGCAGTATTGGGCAATGAGTTCTGGACGTTTGCGGAACCACCAGTTGTATTCTGAATGATGTCCGCTTGATTCAGTCGTGTAATATCCAAGCGCCATAAATAATTCGTTGCGGACGATTTCTTCGTTATAAATGACCGGATTATTGATGAGTTGGCGTAAAATCGGTGTGACGTTGATCCCATTCCAGGTGTATGACAAATACCACGACATATGATTGATACCAGCGCAGGTATAACTGATTTCGTTCATTGGGGCGCCAAGCCAGCGGGCTAACATTTCGGCGGTGCCTTGGACACTATGACAGAGCCCTACAATTGGGATAGTACTGGTGCGATTTAATGCACCACACAACATTGCCATTGGATTCGTGTAATTGAGGAGCGTGGCGGTAGGAGCGTGGCGCTCGATCGTCCGGACAATTTTTTGCATGGCAGGGTACAAGCGTAAAAAGCGAAAAATCCCCCCAGGACCACGGGTATCACCAATATTTAAATCGATACCATATTTGGCGGGTATTTCGATATCGTGACGCCATTGCTCAAACGGCCCGGCAATGGTGGTGACGACGATATTGGCATTCGTGATTGCTTGTTCGAGATTTGTGGTGGCATGGACTTGCGCTTTGTATTGTCCGGCAGCAATAATCCGCTGTACTCCAAAATGGGCATGGGCAAGTCGTGCATCATCAATGTCATGTAACACAATATGTGCATCGCTTAAGCGGGGGACACTGAGAATATCTCGTACCAATCTCCGTGTAAAAATATGACTCCCTGCGCCGACAAATACGATCCGCATGACCGCCTCTTTTAATTATGATGATTATAATAATTTAACCATACAAGTATAAAAAAAGCAAATATGTTTTCAATAAAAATGATAAAACAAAAAATAAATAAATGTACAATTTAATTTCATGAAAATACAGTAAATAATGATAATAAAAAATAAATAAAACTAAATAAAATTTGCGTAGATAATCAGCATAAAGCTGGTATATATGGTAATTTTTGGGACATAACGCATATGAATTGCGGATATGAATGAAAATTACTATTACCAATAATTTGCATCATTGAATGATATATTGTCAATAGTTTTTAGCAGTGTAGTCATTTTGGATTGTGAACGATTCAATTAGTCGGTAATACCGGACGTGGTGATGTATTTGATAGTGTTTTATTGGTATATTTAATGTGAGTAAGCGATATCGTTTATGGTGTTTTTGTGATGGAGCGCAGGGTGAATCGGATGGATTATTTTATTTTTGTGACGTGTAGATAGGGTAAAGGAATCGCTGATGCATATATATTCTGCAAATCCACGTTATTTTGTGCGACGTGGTCAACCGTGTATTTTGGTGGGTGGGGGCGAACATTATGGCGCGATAGTAAATCTTGAATTCGACATACCACGATACCTCGATGCACTGAGTCAGGCGGGGTTGAATTTGACGCGGGTATTTAGTGGGAGTTATGTCGAAGCGCCAGGGTCTTTTGGCATCATCGACAACACGTTAGCGCCGCATCCCGATGCGTATGTAGCGCCGTGGGTGCGCGATGACCAAGGGCGTTATGATTTGGCGCGGATTAATCCTGTCTGGATCCAACGGCTCAATGCATTTGTGGCGGCAGCCGCCCAACGTGATATTGTGGTGGAGTTTACGCTCTTTTGTTTTTGGTATGACCAAGCCGATTGGGAACGTTCGCCGATGCATCCTACCCAGAGCCGCCAAGCAGTTGGACCGTACGAGCGGGCGCGGGTCTATGAGGCAGATTCGGCGTTAGTGCCGTTTATGCGGCGTCTCGTGCAAGTGGCAGCGACTGAACTCAAAAAATACGATAATGTGTATATCGAAATATGCAATGAACCGTACAGTCGTCATGACCATAGCATGGATATGGCTTGGCACGAGCAAATGATTGAGGCAATTGTCGCGGTTGCCCCAGAGCTTCCTATTGCGATCAATGTGGCCAACCGCACCCAAAAATTATTGTATGTGCCTGCGCATGTGAGTGTGGTGAATTTTCATTATGCGATTCCGTCGGCTGCCCGTGAAAACTGGCACCTTGGGGTGATTATTGGCGACGACGAAACGGGCTTCCGGGGGAATAGTGCCCGTCCATACCGTAGCGAAGCGTGGTCATTTTTATTGGCGGGCGGGGGGATATTTAGTCACCTCGATTATAGTTACACCGTGACCCATCCTGATGGGACTGCGGTGACCGATCCGCGCACGCCAGGCTATGGTGGGGTTGATTTACGCGCCCAAATGGCGTTTTTGCGCAACACACTCGAACGGGTGGCGGTGTGGGATATGCGTCCGTGTAACGAAATAATTGCGTGGTATGCCGGTGATAGCGATATACAATTGTTGGCAGTTCCTGGCGAACGCTATATTGGGTATATCCCCCAAAACGTGCCACAACAATCATTAATGCTTGGGATTCCTGCGGGGCGATATACGGTGGAATGGCTGTACCCGGCGAGTTGTGTCACCCAAACAGCCGCCACGATTGATCATCGCGGCGGCTTTGTGCGCATCGACACGCCATGGCATGCCGACGATTTGGGATTTGTGTTGGCGCGGGTGCGCTAGAGGTGACAGGCGACGGCCGTGGCGCGGGTGATGAGGGCAATCACTTTGTCGATGTCGAGGTGGGTGGCGACATAGGTGTTAGCAGGTTTTTTGCTGAAGCCGATTGGGTCAACCGCCGTCATACCACGGCCGATGCCGGTACCACAATCGACTTCCATATAGACATGGCTGACAGTAGCGCAGCTAGGATCGAGTGCGACGGCCATTGCTTTGGGGTCGGCCATCAACATGCCGGGGCGGTTGCGGGCTTTGGCCCAATTCATGAGATTGGTGCACATGGGGCGCACAAAGCGTTTGCCCATGTCGCCGGCATCGAGCAGTGCTTCCCAGCGATCCCAGAGGATGGGATGTTCGAGGGTGTTTTCCCACGTGACCATGGTGGGTTGGAAGTTGCCCCGGCTAAGGACTAGGGCAGTCGCTTCGGGGTCGACATAAATATTGAATTCGGCAGTTGCGGTAATATTACCGGTGGCTTTGGGTGCGCCACCCATGATGATAGTTTTGCCGATGTACTGGGCCAAATTTGGTTCGAGTGACAAGGCGATGGCGAGGTTGGTCAGTGGTCCGAGGGTAACGAGGGTACAGCCGGGGTAGCGTTTGGCGAGCTCGATGAGTCCCAATGCGGCATGGGTTGATTCGAGGTCGCGAGGGGCGCGCAATCCGGCATCGCCCAATCCGTCGGCGCCATGGATATCGGCAGCATCGGGGGCATCGACGAGCAATGGGCGGGCGGCGCCGCGGTAAATCGGAATATGACCGGCGCCAAAGGCATTGAGGATGGTGCCGACGTTGCGTTCGACGTTGGGAAGCGATACATTGCCATTGAGGGTGGTAATCCCGACGACTTCGACACTTGGGTCGGCGAGGGCCATCAAAATCGCAAGAGCGTCATCAACACCGGCATCGGTGTCGATAATCATTGGGCGCGCTGGCATAAAGGGTATCCTTTCGCTGGATGGGTTCACATCAATTATAGATGAGTTCTGTGGGTCCGGCTGAGTGGAAAGCGTTGGTGCATAGGAAATTGGCTCGGATTGACTGCATGTACAAAAGCTGTCTTTTTCGTTGACTAGTGTCGGTATTGCTATAATGAAGCAAGATTGATGGAAACGCCAAATAGACTGGAATGCACGAGGAAGTGACTCGATGATTGCTAATAAAAACCGAAAGTACACCTTGTGGGTGAGTGTGATTGGGATTGTCGGGGTGACGCTGCTGTTGTGGCTGACCGTCGCGCCGCTAGGCTTGACGTGGGATGAGCCGGCTTATATGCGGGCCGCCGCATCGTATCACGAATGGGTTGCTCGATTGGTGAGCGAAGGCTCATCGTTGCTCAAGCCTGCAATACTCAGTTCGTATTGGGACTACAATCACGAACATCCGCCAGTGGTGAAGCTATGGTATGCCTTGGTGGGGACGCCGCTCGTGAAAACCTTGGGGTTGGTAGGGGCATACCGTTTTGCCGCCATGGTGGTATCAGCGATGCTGGTGACTGTCGTGGTGGTAAGTTCCTTGCGGGTAGTCGGTGGTTGGGTGGCACTGGCGGCAGGCATTATATTGCTCTGCATGCCGCGGTTTTTTATGCATGCACATGTGGCGGCACTCGATGTGCCAGGTGCACTCGCATATATCGCCGCCAATTTGTTTTTTTGGCATATGCGCAATCGCCGTGAATGGTGGGTGACGCTGTTGTTTGGGGTGATTTGGGGCGTCGGTATCGCCACCAAAATTAACGCTGCCTTTGTATTGCCTACCATTGGTTTGTGGTGGCTGATTTATGATCGGCGGCGGTATTTGTTGGGGCGGATGGTGTTGGGTGGCCTAATTGCCGTAGTGGTATTTGTGGCATTGTGGCCATGGCTATGGGTCGATACCGCAACGCGGCTAAAGGATTATTTGTTGTGGGTCACGGTGGCACATTGGCAAATTCCACAATGGTTTTTGGGGCAATCGTTGTTGCCACCACCATGGTATTTTGCGCCGGTGATGGCGGTGATGGCGACGCCACTGGTGATATTGCTGGTGGCAGTGGTGGGGGGCGTGGTAGCGGTGCCGGCGCATCGTTCGTATCTACATTTGATTGTGCTGAGTACACTGATGCCTCTCGGGGCGTTGATGGTGAGTAGTACGGTCTATGATAACGAGCGATTGTTTATGGCCTTCTTTCCGATGATTGCCGTGTTGGCTGGGTATGGCTTGACGCGTGGGGTACTGTTTATCAAAAAATCAGCAGACCATGTTGATTGGCGGGTCTGGTTGGTGGGGTTGATGCTGATGGTGGGATTGCCGATTATGGATGGGGTGCGGATGTGGCCACATTTGTTGTCGTATTATAGTGAAAGCATCGGTGGACTTCCTGGCGCTGCCCGGCTTGATATGGATCATACGTACTGGAACGAAACCTATGTCGAGGCATTTGATTATTTGAATGTGCACGCCCCAAAAAAGGCTACGGTTTGGATTGAAAGTTACAGCTACGATGTTCCGCATACCTACCAACTCGATGGTCGTACCCGGGCTGATTTACGCTTTGTGAGTAATGACGGCTATTCGGTATGGGGAATGAAAACAACGCAGATGGCGATGTATGAAGCTGATTATGTGATTGTGACCTACCGATTTGCGTATTGGACTCCGGCAACGCGGGCGTTGGTGGCATCAAATACCCCACCGGTATATCAGATTGTGCGTGATGGAGTGCCGTTATTAAGAATCTACCGTCAGCCATGAATATGATGTTGCAACGAATCCGCTCACCACATTGGTGGCGATGGGGCGTATTGCCACTCAGCTATACCCTCTTGTGCGTGCCGTTGTTTTGGCAGACATTCGCCACGTGGAGCACTGATCTCGCTACGCGCTGTCAGGTGCGCTGTGATAGTGGCTGGGAAAACGTCTGGTCGTTGTGGTGGGTAGCGCATCAATTGAGCCTGGGGCAATCACCGTTTTATACGGCGCAGATGTTTTATCCTGGTGGTGCAGATTTGTTTTGGCAAATTTTGATGTTTGCCAATGGCTTGTTGATGACACCAGTCACGCTGATTTGGGGACCCGTATTTGCTTTTAATTTGTTGGCTATGGTGTCGTTTGTGGCATCAGCATGGGCCATGGCGTTGTGTGCCGAACAGATTGTTGGCCATCGCTGGGCGGCTTGGATCGCGGGTGTGTTATATACCTTTGCCCCATTCCACGTTTGGATGGCGTATTGGGGGTTTGCTGAACGCTTGTCGCTACAATACTTCCCGATTATGCTGTATGCCTTGTGGGAGCTCAGTCGGCAACAACGCTGGCGTGGGGTATGGATTGGGGCATTTGCGATTTTGGGGGCGTTGCTTTCGAGCCTCTATTATGGCTTATTTGCCTTGACGTATGTGGTGATTTGGGCTGGACTGATGACGTGGCGCGACCGTGGCGAGCGTGTGCGACTGACGCGATTTTGGCTGCAGTTGGTCAGCATGGCGGCGGTGGTCGTAGTGCCAATTGCGCCGTTTGCATGGCATATGTTGGTGCCTGGAAAACAATTGCCAATCACGGGGGGGAGTGTGGGGTTGACGGATTATCTCATCCGTCAGAAGGAATTTTCGGCGTCTCTGTTTACTTTTGTCACTCCAGGAATTACCCATCCGCTCTGGGGAGATGCGGTGCTGGCATGGTACCGACAATTTTCGCCCAGTTATTGGCCGATGTCGCTAGGGGTGAGCTTGGTGGTATTGGCGGTATTCGGTGTTTACTGGGCGCGGCAACAGATTGCTTCGTGGTGGCTGAGCATGACCGGTGTGTTGGTGGTGTTGGCGTTGGGACCGCGGTTGATGTGGTTTGGTCATGACACCGGCATCCCGTTACCATATGATGTGTTGAATTATATTCCGCTGGTAAAACTCGGTCAGCGCCCCAATCATTTTTTGTTGGTGGCCTTAGCGCATCTTGCGTTATTTGCGGCGTTTGCGATTCGGAGCGGGGCGCAACGGCTACGGCAGCCCTATTTGTGGGGGGTGTTGCTACTTGGCGTGATTGGGTTTGAGTTGTGGCCGTTGCCGTTACAACCCTTTGCACCAACGCATAGTGTGGTCTATGATGCGATTCCCCGTCAGCAGCGTGGGGCGGTGTTGCCGTTGCCATTTGATTTGGATGATGGCAATGTGTTGTATGGGCAATGGTATTATCAACGCCCGATTGTGACGGGATATTTGCCCCGTTTGAATCCTGAGCTCGTCAATACCGGGTTGCTCCAAGGCGCCGATGGGGTAGTGCAATTTACCCAGCCCATCACCACCATGACCGTGTTGAACCAAGACCCCGCCACGGCCTTGACCACCATGATGGATCGTTTGGATGTGGAATACGTGCTCTACGACAAACGATTTGGCACCCCAGTGAATTTAGCAGTTTTAGAAAAACTCCAGTTTGTGGTTGATGATGCCAATTTAGCGCTCTACCGCCGTCCACCGCAGGATGCTACGGGGGCTTTGGTAGTTCTCAACCGGGGCTGGTTCCCCCCCGAACAAGACGACAAAGGGCGGCGCTGGCAATGGAGCACACCAATCGGGGCTTTTTGGCTGTATCAACCACAAAACCCTCCCCATGCGGCCATTATTACAGCCCGTTTTTCTGTTCCTGCGGCGATGCAGATAGGGCTCGATGGTGGGGCGTTCCGGCACCCTATCGAGTTTATGGTGAATCACCCTCAAATGGTACGTCGTTATCAGCTCCTGGTATTTAGCACGGGACTCGCCAATGATTTGTGGTGGCAGATTCATACGCCATTCCATGCCGCCGATCGCGATATCGGCATGGCGCTCGAAGACTTGCGGGCAGAATTGACGACGTTAGTATTGAAATAATCGGCGTAGCCTGAACACAATGAAACCACGGTAGGCGCACGATTGCACCTACCGTGGTTTTTTATTTGCAGTGAAAAGAATACTATTTAGTTGGTGAATTGGGCCCGGTAGGCGTTGAGTGAGGTGACATCCACAATGGTAGTCGTGACGGCATCGGGGGCGATGCGTTTGATGAGGCCTGAAAGCACATTGCCAGCGCCGATTTCGACGAAATGAGTGACTCCATCGGCGACGAGGTATTGGATGGTGCTGACCCAGCGCACGGCTGATTCGACTTGAGCCGGTAATTCGTTGGCGATATCTGCTGGGGTTCGTAATGGCTGGGCGGTGATATTTGAGATAACCGGGAGTGCCGGTGCGATGATGGGTGTATTGGCCACTTGGGCTGCCAAGGCTTGGGCGGCGTCGTGCATCAATGGTGAATGAAAGGCAGCACTGACCTTGAGGGGGATGACCCGTTTGGCACCGGCAGCTTTGAGCGCTTCGCCAGCGGCTTCGAGCGCAGATACGGCGCCACTAATCACCGTTTGGCCGGGGGAGTTGTAGTTGGCGACGACCACGGCAGCCTCAGGGGTGCTGACGCGCTGGCAAATCTGGTCGATGCTGTCGTCATCGAGCCCGATGACGGCGGCCATGCCTCCAGTGGTAGCAGCTGCCATCAACAGACCGCGCTGGCGTACGAGTTGGATGGCGGCTGTAGGGCTGAGGCTCCCGGCGGCCACGAGCGCGCTGTATTCACCCAAACTATGCCCGGCCACGGCGACGGCGTACTGGCGGGTATAGGGGACGATTTGGGCGATGTCACCGGCGAGGGCTGCCAGCACGGCGAGGGATGTGGCGACGAGGGCAGGTTGGGTGTTTTCGGTGGCAGTGAGGGTTGCTTCAGGTCCCGCAAAACAGAGTTCACTCACCGGCCATCCGAGGGCGTGGTCGGCGAGATCATAGATAGCGCGGGCTGCGGGGAAATGTTGGGCAATTTCGTGACCCATGCCGACGGTTTGGGCACCTTGTCCGGGGAATACAAACGCCTGACGCATCGGTTACTCCTTTGTGGGGCGGCCCCAGCGCACGACTGCTGATCCCCACGTCAAACCGCCCCCAAAGGCAGTCAACAAGACATGGTCGCCAGGATTGAGTGCGCCGCTGGCTGCGGCTTCGGTGAGTGCAATGGGGATGGTTGCCGCCGACGTATTGCCGTAGCGATCCACATTGATGAAAAATCGTTCAATGGGGACATTGAGGCGCTCGGCGATAGCTTCGATGATGCGGCGATTGGCTTGGTGGGGCACGACGAGTTGCATGTCGTCCAAGGTCATATTGGCTTGGGCCAAGGCTTGGAGTGAGGATTCTTCCATGCCACGCACGGCTAATTTGAATATTTCGCGACCATTCATGGTCAAAAAGTGTTTGCCTTGGGCCATGACATCGGCATTTATCGGCATGCAGGTACCACCGGCCTCAACCATGAGTAATTCCTCACGGTCGCCGGCAGCGCCCATGACGGACGAGAGCAAGCCATAGGGCTGATCGGTGGCTTCGAGGACGACGGCGCCGGCGCCATCACCAAACAAGACACACGTATTACGGTCTTGCCAGTTGACATAGTGGCTGACTACGTCGGCCGCACAAAACAAAATCCGTTTGGCCATACCTGACTTGATGAGACTAGTGGCAATTGTGAGGCCATAGACGAACCCACTACAGGCGGCCACGATATCAAACGCAGCTGCCCGACTAATCCCCAGCTGGGCTTGGACGCGGCAGGCAGTAGCCGGGAGTGGGCGGTCGGGACAAAATGTCGCTACGATGACCATGTCAATATCGTCTGCAGTGACTCCGGCCATCTGCATAGCATCACGACCAGCCGCTGCTGCAAGTGACGATGTGCTCTCGTCGCCGCTAATGATGCGTCGTTCACGGATGCCCGTGCGCGTGCGAATCCATTCATCAGACGTATCGACGATTTTGGCAATATCGGCATTGGTCACAACCTTGACGGGGACACTCATGCCCCAGCCGGTGATTGCAGCATGGATGGTCATAGTGTGATGGCTTTCTAATAAGCAACCGGTGTTCGTGCTTGCGCGTACGAACACCGGTAGGGGATGACCGCGCAATGGCGACTTAGGAATCTGCTTTGGGGGCGGCAATCACAATGACTTGACGATTGCGGTATTGGCCACATTTTTTGCAGACATAGTGTGAGCGCATCATTTCGCCACAGTTTTTGCAGGTGACCAAGGTTGGGGCGTCGAGGCGTTGATGTTGGCGGCGATTGCCACGGCGATGGCGTGATACTTTAGTCTTCGGGGCTGCTCCCATGATGAGTACTCCATTCTTGGTTAATCTGCAGATGGGCGATCGAATAGCGCTTTGAGCGCACTAAAACGCTCATCAATCGGTTCTTCGTGACATTGACATGCGTTGACATTGAGGTCAACGCCACAACCAGGACACAACCCCAAGCAGGATTCTTTGCAGAGTGGCTTGATGGGGAGTGCCAACAATGCGTATTCACGGATAGCCACACTCAAATCCAACATGTGTTGTTCATCAACACGAAAGACATCGTCTTCGTCGGGCGTGGGGAGTGGTGCACCAGAATTGACATCGATGGTGTTCGCGTATTCTTCGACGAAATCAACGTCGATGGCAATCCGCGCCGGCTGGAGACAACGCATGCATTGGCAGGTAACGACCCCGTGAAGGGTACATTCGACATAGACCCCTGCCAGTGTCCGGGTAAACCGTACGCTACCGGTGATTTCGTGGAGCGCTTCGTCTTCGTGGAGCGACATAAACGCTTCAGTGAAATCGTATTCACGGCGCGCACCGATTGGTTCGCGTAATAATTGCGCCACGTTGAATGTGAGCGGGGAACGGTCTTTGAGTTTCACCATACACACACCTACGCAACGTCTTCCGAAGTTGCATTATAGTGGAGATACAGGGCAATGTCAACAACATTACTCACGAGGGAGATGTGGTCGTTGCAAGCGGTCAAGCTCTTTCAGTCCGTTTTGGACGCTGAGCATGATACGATCGAGCCGGCCCTGTAATTCTTCGAGTACTTCACGCGCATATTCGTCGGCTCCGGCGCGGATTTCATCGGCTTCTTGTTGGGCTGCTTCAAGGATACGGGTGCGTTCAAGGTCGGCTGCCGTCAATAACCCCTGCTCACGCATTTGTTGGGTCATGCTGGTCGGAATGCTGGTCGTATCACTGCGTGGGGCTGGTTTGCTCCGTGCCAGTGCCCGTGTGCGGTCGATGATATCAAACACTTGTCGCTCGGCGACAATCACGAGTTGTGTGAGTGGCACATGCTGTGATTCATTGATGATTTCTTCAAGTTCGTTGAGTAGATCTTCGATGTTCATGTTACCCTCCATGACGCCGATCGGCGTATACACGTTGCAATGCCGTGGTGACATGCGGTGGTACTAACCATGACACATCTGCACCAAGTGAAGCGAGTTCACGTACTCGCGTTGAACTGAAATACGTGTATTGGTGACTCGCCATAAAAAAAACCAAATCGACGTCTGGTGCGAGCCGTTGATTGACTTGCGCCATTTGGAATTCTGATTCAAAGTCATTTGCCGCCCGCAATCCCCGCACCACCACACTTGCCCCCACACTGCGCGCATATTCGACGGTGAGTGAGCTATAGGTTTCGACGCGAATTTTGGGCATACCTGCTACTGCGGTGCGCAAAAACTGTACCCGGTCAGCGGTGGGGAACAACAAACGCTTGTCGGGTCGGTCAAACACTGCCATGATGATGGTATCAAAAATATGCGACGCACGTTCGGCAATGTCGAGGTGCCCATTGGTGACGGGATCAAAACTCCCCGGATAAACAGCAATTGTCACGCTTCGGCTCCTTCTGTGTCGGGGGTGGTATACAACGTAAAACAAGACCCACCAAATTGACGAAAATCACAGCGGCTATATATTCCATATTGAGCATCGAATTCAACATGAATTGAATGCCCAATAATAAATATCCCACCTGGCACCAAAATATCGGCATCAATTACCAGTGCAACAGTCGCATGAATATGCGGGTCTGCATACGGTGGGTCCATCATAATCAAATGATAACGCTCGCCGTTTTTGTGATGTTGTAGAAATCGTGCAACTGGTTGCTGGTGCACTTTGGCGCGTTGAATGAGCTTGGTGTGAGTCAGGTTTTCTTTGATGACGCCACATTCAGCGGCTTTTTGTTCCACAAAATCTGCCCACGCCATGCCCCGTGACAATCCTTCGATACCAATCGAACCAGTGCCCGCATATAAGTCCAACATTCGTCCATGCAGTGCGCCATAGCCATTCAAAATCGAAAAAAGTGATTCTTTGACGCTGTCGAGCATGGGACGGGTGCCTGTCCCTTTGGGACCTTTGAGATGATGACCTTTGGCACTCCCAGTAATAACGCGCATACCGTTACCGTCCAAATTGTAGGCGGCGAATCAAATTGATGGGGAGATTGTGTTCGAGCATTTGGCGCTGTGTCAAGCCGATGTCGTAATTGACACGACCAAAGGTCAATTCGTGCGCCTCGGTATCGACAATCGCATAGGCTGCCCGTGGGTCGCCGTCACGGGGTTGCCCGACGCTACCAGGGTTGATGAAATAGCGCTCGCCATCAGCGAATGTAATCACATCATTGCGCGCTGGCATTGTGGGTCCCTCGATCTGACCATCACTGTGGCGACGGATGAATATCTGTACATGTGAATGCCCAATAAAACAGACTTGCTGGACGAAACTTTGCCAATTGCTGGCGGCTTGACTTGGCTGTAACAAATATTCCCATACCGGGTCGAGTGGACTGCCATGGACGATGTAATAACGGCTGGGATCAATCGCTTTTGCGAGGGGTAACTCGGCCAAGGTTTGGCGGTGCTCCGCAGTAAGCTGGTTGCCATTCCAGATATTGGCTGATTTGGCATCGGGATTGAATTCATCGATATTGACTTTGGTACTGCCGATACAGGCTAAATCATGATTGCCGGCAATCATAATCGTGTTTAATGCCAGCATCCGATCCATACATTCGTTAGGGCGTGGCCCATACCCAATCGTGTCACCTAAATTCCAGATGATATCATAGCGGCCACGTGCATCTGCAAGCACGGCCTCGAGTGCGACATAATTTGCATGAATATCAGAAATAACTAAAACACGCATAACGCTTCTTTCGTCGTCGTGGTTGTCTATACTATTGCGAATTAATGTTACTATATAGTATAGTAAGAATTACGTACTGAGTTGACACAATTTAGGGAGAATGTCATGTCAGATGGTGCGAAGCATTGCCCATACGTGGGACTAAAACAAAACCGGTCAATCCAGTTTTCGACGCCAACTGTGGAGCATCGGTGCTATGTAAGTGGCGATGCAATGGATATTCCGGTCGATCAGGCAAGTTATTGCCTATCGCAATTTCATACGCAATGTCCATTATACATGGGAAGTAGTGCATCACCAAAAAAATCAGTTTCTACGTCACCCAAATCGCGCAATCAAGCAAACGAAAGTCGATTTGTTCCCAAGCGTGACGACAGTGATTCGGTGTATGTCCGTGAAGTCGACACCGACAGTGGGTTGCAACCAGCTACGGCACCACGGATGCCAATGCGCAACAAGCCAGCGCCACCTCCCACAAACTACACCGTATTGTATGGTGCATTGGTTGCAGTATTTGTGCTTGCGGGAGCGATTTATTGGTATGCAGGTACCATGTTAACCCAGAAACCGGGCGAAGGAAATAGCGCTGTCGTGACTGATGCAACAGCCACCCCGCAGGTATTTGAACAATTACCTACAGTGGTCGCAACCGTTGCACCGGCAATAGTAGCGGCAACGGCGACAGCGGTACCGGTTCCTGCCACTGCCGTGCCGGCACCTGCGGTTGCAACTGCCACTGTTGTGACTGGTGCAACTGCCACGCCACGCCCTACGGCGCGCACAGTCATTACATACACCCCATCTCCCGTCGCTACGACGCAATCAGGGAGTGGCACTAGTGGGAGCAATGCTGTCGCGACAGCTAAACCAGACACGCAGATGATGCCATTATGGCTCTATTTTGGGGATTCGACTGGCTCGGTCTATGTCCCGGTACAACGTTCACTCACAATTGTTGGCAAGCGTGTCGCTGGCACTGCCATGACGGCACTGATTGACGGTCCCAAAGCAGGCTTACAACGGTTGATTTTGCCTGATGTCAAAATTAAATCATTGACCATCAAAAACGGCACGGCGATTGTCGATCTTGACCGCCGCCCGACGGGTGTCGGTGATGTGCGCGGTTTTGTGTCGATGGTTTTGACATTGACGCAATTCAACAGCATCAAGGATGTCAAATTCCAAATCAACGGTGCGGATATCCCTGCCGAGAATGGTATCCCGACGACCCGTCCGGTCATCAATCTCCTCAACCCCGATAATCTTGGCAATGATGCCTTAGCGGTGACGGTCTACTTTGTTGCCAATGATGGCCAACACGATGTCCCGGTGACGCGCCTCGTCGCCAAAACCAATAACGTGATTGGTGCTGCCGCTCAGGCATGGCTGGCTGGTCCTGGGCAATACGGTAACGCGTTACGCCGAACGGCACCTGCGGCGACGCAATTGCGCGGGATTAATATCCAAAATGGGTTGGTGACTGTCGATTTGACGCAACCATTTGCCGATGTCGCTGACCGCCCAGGGGCAATTCGCACCCTCGTCGAAACCCTGACAGATGTGCCTGGCGTCAAAAGCGTTCAAGTGTTGATTGAAGGAAAACCTATTGGCGAATTATGGGGC
>CALFIC010000020.1 GCA_937876225.1 uncultured Chloroflexota bacterium
CGAGTACACGTTGGTTGAGTTGATGGCGAAACTGACTGATGACCGCTTGGACGGCTGTTTGGAGCTCTTGGGGGGTGTCACAGGCTTCGAGTGACCAGAGCATTGCATTCATCAGGTTTACGAGTGAGGCGACAGCCCGTCGTTCACAAATAAACGCCCACCCAGTACGGAACATTTCGCGGCGGAATGTATCTGGTGAGGTTGCTTGACCGGATGCTGCCCGCAGGAGTAGTGCTTCTGTGACACGCATCACTACTTGGGCGGCACCGTAACGTTGTTCGAGAATCATAGAATCTCTCTGTGAGTGACAAATGCTCAATGTATAGTGCGCATTTGCGGGATACAATGCCGTACCATCAACGTTGAATGCTACGTGAATACTAGTATACCTGAAAAAATCTGCAGATTTTCATAGATTGTCGTTTGATTGGGAAATAATCATCTCCTTAGGGTGTGATTTTTTGGGAAATATATAGCCAAGATTTTATGTTAGGGTATGATTGAATTATGGGATGAAATGAATGACACACGTGATATGACGTTTTTCATCAGATGCTCATAGAGTATTCACAGAGAGTTTAGTTTGATATGTGATAGTGCACACGTAGCAGACAGGATATAGATTCTGTCGCAAGAATAGTTAGTGGATAGGGGACATGTATTATGGCACGAGGTAATGGATTTTTGATGGTGGCGGCATTACTTTTAACGTTAATCGGTGGGGCTGTGCTTGGTGCAGTGGCAGGAGCTGGGACGTCGTTATATTTTATTCAGCGCAACAACGCAAACCGTCCAATTACCGTCGTTACACAACCACAAGCAACCAACAAACCGCAGCAAACGCAGTCGGTATTGCCGACTGCTCCTGTACTGCCGACAGCGAAACCCGATACAAATCAACCCACAGCGAGGACTGGCGCCACCACAGCCATGGATGTGCCCGATGTCGTCGCCAAAGTAGCCCCAGCGGTAGTGA
Organism: uncultured Chloroflexota bacterium; assembly: GCA_937876225.1. Classification (GTDB taxonomy): domain Bacteria; phylum Chloroflexota; class Chloroflexia; order Chloroflexales; family Roseiflexaceae; genus UBA965. Next base: position 977 of record CALFIC010000020.1, read on the forward strand.
CCGTGATTAATCATTTGTCGACAAATAATGTAGTGGGCCAAGGTGCGAGTATGGGAAGTGGATCCGGCGCGGTGATTAGCCCGGATGGATATATCATTACGAATCATCATGTGATTGCAGACAATGCGTCATTGGAAGTGATTTTTTCGGATGGTACGCAACGGGCTGCCGAATTAGTCGGTGATGACCCATTGATGGATTTGGCGCTGGTC
>CALFIC010000021.1 GCA_937876225.1 uncultured Chloroflexota bacterium
GCTCTTCCGATCTACATTTGCCAGCTATAGTTGGCAATATCAATTTAACAGTACCAATCTGATTGCCGGTGATTATACCGTCCAGCTTACGGCCCAAGATGGTGCCGGAAATCGTCGCATCAGCAATAGCTATGTGATTACCGTCCCGCAAACAACTCAACCAGCACTCAGCAACGTCGCTCAAATGGCCACCAATAGCAACGATAGCGCCACATTTAACTACCAAGTCGATACCGGCAAAGGCGAAACCACTATCAACACAACGGTACAACTAGAAAAATCAGCGGCACCCGAGTCTGAAACTATTGCTGACTCTACGACCATTGCGTGGGGCACACCAGATATACAACAATACATCCCAGCATCCGTGCAAGGGGTATTCCTCAAGCAACTGGGCATGAACGAAGCGAGCGCTGTGGCACTCGACAATACCGGCACGATGACGACCTGGGCGTGGGGCAGCGCATATAGCAGTCGGTATACGTTTGGGAATCTCCAACCACTCAAAAACGTACGTCAATTCGCAATCAGTGCGGACGTAAACGATCCCCACTTACTCGTCCTTTCCAATACTGGTATCATCACTGACTTTACCTTCAGTGCGGCCACCACCATCGTCAGCCCCACCCAAGCAGTGAGTATCGCAGCCGGCAAAAGTCATTATTTGGCGGTACTCAAATCGGGCAAGCTGACGGCGTGGGGAACCAATACCAATGGCGAAATTACCATCCCCGTGGCGGCCCAAATGGGTGTCAGTCAGATTGGTGCCGGCAATAACTTTAGTGTGGCACTCACCAATAACGGCCGCGTCATTGCCTGGGGCAATAACGACTATGGCCAAACGACAGTGCCCGTCAGTGCAACCAACCAAATCGCCCAAATCGCGGTGGGTGACCAGCATGTGCTGGCACTACGGCAAGACGGGCAAGTGATTGGTTGGGGCAGAAACAATCTGAATCAAACGAAATTGCCGAGCATCTGTCTCAATACCGATAGTCCATGTACGCAATTCTACAAGTTCGATGATGTGGTGGCCATCACCGCCTATCGCTCAATCAGTGTGGCGATAAGCCGTAGCGGTGCCGTCTATATGTGGGGGCAACGGTCAATTAACGGAAACTGGTGTTGTTATGGCGCAAACTTAATTGCAGGAGGCTTCACAGGAGGGATTACCACTAATTACTCCCCGATCATCACCAACCACATGAGTTCAATCCAAGTCAACACTACTGTTATCCAAGCAAGCGATAATACCATCCCCAAAACTGTCACATTTACCAATCTTATCCCGTATAGACGCTATAAATACATGATGACGGTGACGAATAGTGCGGGGAGTCGTACCTACAACGGTACCTTTGATACGACGCAAAGCTATAACCAACTCTTTGTGCCGCTGCTTAGTAACGCCAATCCCCTATCCAACAATCAGCCGCTGTCATCGACTACTGTCGTAGGGAAATAAGGATGCATGTCATGAAACAATTACCAAATAAACTCATCAACATCATCCTGATTGTCCTGAGTATTGTGTTGAATGTAACACCGGCGCTGGCAGCACCACAGCCTCCGTACATCCCACAACCACAGCCAACGATCCAACCACGTGCAGTGGGGAGTCAATTGACCGCTTCCGGGCAGATTAGCAAGCCAGCAGCCGCTGCCTGTACTCCAGAGATACAACGGCATGCCACCGCAACCTATATATTCACCAATACGACTACATGTACATGGACCGTACCAAGTAATCTCAACAAAATCGACATCCTGATGGCTGGTGGCGGTGGTGGCGGTGGCTATAATGGCGGCGGCGGCGGCAGTGGCGGCCAAATTTATTACAGTCAAAATATTGCAGTCGTTGCAGGAAATTTAATTGATATTACGATTGGTGCCGGTGGCGGTGGCGGGACAAATGCAAGTAAAACTGGCACAGTAGGCGCATCCACGTCCATAGCAATACCCAATGTCAACGCAGGCACAGCGAGCTACGCATTAGGCGGAAATGGCGGCCTTCCATGTAACTACATATTAGGGTCAGCGAGTTGTCCCAACAATAATCGCGGTGGCGCTTCTATTGCAGGAGCAGGTAACGGCAGTGCGCCATCATCAGGATTTGGCGGCTACGGTCGCAATTTCCTCGGTAGTAGCTCGTCTGCAGGAGCAGGCGGCACTGCCTATGTCAATTCAGTGATAGCGCTTGCACCAATATCATTATCAGGCGGTGGGAATGGTGGCGATACTGCCGCCGGAAGCAATGGTGTCGGTTATGGCGCTGGTGGCGATGGGGGAAGTTTCACGTCGATTCCAGCGGGATCAACTATTCGGAACGGGCTTGCGGGTGTCGCGGGTATCGTTGTTATCCGTGAGGTTGGCTACAATACATCAGTCACACCATCCCCTACCACCACAAGTACTGCGACGGCAACCAACAGCGCAACATTGACCAGAACAAACACGGCAACCAATAGCGCAACATCAACCAATA
>CALFIC010000022.1 GCA_937876225.1 uncultured Chloroflexota bacterium
TTCAGACGTGTGCTCTTCCGATCTCAGAGCAAGCGGCGCGCTTTGTCGAGGTTGCCGTTGTCGGGCCAGCTATTGAGGGGCGCAAAGCGTTGGCTACCGGTGCTCGCACCACCGCGACCATCGCCGACGCGATAGGTGCCGGCGGCGTGCCAGGTCATGCGGATGAACAACGGTCCGTAGTGACCATAATCCGCGGGCCACCATTCTTGGCTATCGCGCATCATGGCGCGGATATCGGCTTTGACTGCGGCCAGGTCGAGTGTTTTGACGGCCTGCTGGTAGTCGAAATCACCGAGGGGATTGGAACGGGTATCGTGTTGGCGCAGGATGTCAAGGTTGAGGGCATTTGGCCACCAATCCTTGTTTTGGGTGCCCGTAGTGGGCGTGGTGGTGGCACCGTGGTATGGACACTTCTCTTGTTGGTCTGACATGTTGGCTCCTATAGATTGGTTTGTGGGCGATGTGCTGCATCGCATTGAACGTATTTTTACGGTGTCCTTTAGGCGTTTACACCCATTTTAGTTATACCTCTTTTCAAAAAGAAGTCAAGTCGAGCCGTAGCCTGTTGCGGCTGTCACACTCATTGTGCGTGCCAACGGATAGTTGTGTGTCTCGCACAGAGGACGTACCCTCCCCCAACGTCATTCCATGCCGGTTGCGTGCAACCGTAGCGTGGAATCTCCTTGGGCGTGCCAACGGATAGTTGTGTGTCTCGCACAGAGGGCGTACCCTCCCCCAGCGTCATTCCATGCCGGTTGCGTGCAACCGTAGCGTGGAATCTCCTTGGGTGTGCCAACGGATAGTTGTGTGTCTCGCACAGAGGACGCAGAGGGCACAGAGGTGTTTTGTTGATTAATGTGCGCCGATGCGTATATTTCACGCTTCCTCCTTCACGCTTCAACTTCCTCCTTCCTCCTTCACGCTTCCTACTTCTAATGCTCTATAATGACAACATATCTGATGACATAATTAGGGAGTATTCCATGGCGCAGTACGATGTCGTTGTCCTCGGTGAAATAAACGCCGACTTGATTTTGCGGGGTGATGTCGAACCCGAATGGCAACAACACGAAAAAATCGTCGACGACATGGCGCTGGTACTTGGTGGCTCGGCCGCTATTTTTGCCTGTGGGGTGGCTCGCCTCGGACTCAACGTCGCCTATGTGGGGGTGTGCGGCGACGACACCATTGGCCGGTTTTGTTTGGCAGAGCTCAATGCCGCGGGCATTGATACCAGCCATGTGATTATTGATCCTGCCATCAAAAGTGGTTTGACATTGATTTTGCAAAAACCTGCTGACCGCGGTATGTTGACCTACGAAGGGGGCATCCCGTTGTTGCGCGCCGACATGGTACCGGCCGAATTAATCGCCAATAGCCGCCATATGCACATCGGTAGCTATTATCTGCAACATGCGTTGCGCCCCGGTTTGCCTAATCTGTTTGCGCAAATCCAGGCCCATGGAGGCACCACGTCGGTCGATACCAATTGGGACCCCAGTGGTGAATGGGCCGGGTTGCACGAATTATTTCCGCATACCAATTTGTTTTTGCCCAATGATGCCGAAGCCTGTGCGATTAGCCGGTGTGATAATGTGGCCCAAGCCTTGGCGACGTTGGCTGCCCAAGTCCAAACGGTGGCCATCAAATGTGGGGCCGAAGGGGCGTATGCCCAACGTGGCACGGAAGCTGCTCACGCTGATTCATTGGCGACGGTGTTTGTCGATGCGGTCGGTGCTGGGGATTCGTTCAATGCGGGCATGGTGTATGGGTTGTTGGCGGGCTGGTCGCTTGCCAAGTCGACGCGGCTCGGGGTGGTGTGTGGTTCGTTGTCGACCCGCGCGTCGGGTGGCACGGCAGCACAACCCACCATCGCCGAAGCCATGGTGTTTTTGGGCAATGTAGCCTAGCAAAAGTGAGTAATCTATGCGTGATGTAGTAGATGCAATTGATACCTGGCAACAGCGTGGCGAGCGGGTGGCGATTGCCACTGTTGTGCGCACGTTGGGGTCATCGCCCCGTGGTGTCGGTGCCAAAATGGTCGTATCTGATGCTGGCAATATGGCCGGGTCAGTGAGTGGTGGCTGTATCGAAGGGGCGGTGTTTACCGCCTGCCAACAGGCGATTCGCACGGGTCAGGCCACGTTGATGCACTTTGGTGTGCCCGATGAGTCGGCCTGGGAAGTGGGCTTGGCGTGTGGTGGCACCATTGATGTCTTTATTGAGCCGTTAGGTATCAGCGAGTAGGTTGTCATTTTATGAAAAAAACTATCTACACGCGCCTGCGTGACGTAATCGCCCGCGAACAGCCAGTTGCCTTGGCAACTGTCGTCGCAGGGGATGATATTGGGGCGCAGGTTCTCATCCAACCTGACCAGCCGCTGGTGAGCATGCTCACCGACACGGCGTTGGTCGCGCAGGTCCAGCAAGACGCCTTGGCGATGTTGCTTCGGGGCGACCAAGGCATCCAGACCTATGGCGCGCGCCAGATTTTCATCGAAACCTACCCGCCTCCCGCCACAATTATCATGGTAGGCGCAGTCCATATCGCGGTGGCCTTGACGACCTTCGCCAAACCGTTGGGCTTTCGTACGATTGTGGTCGATGCCCGGGGGGCCTTTGCCACCAGCGAGCGTTTTGGACATGCCGACGAGTTAGTGCATGCCTGGCCAGACGAAGCCTTGCAGGGGCGCTTACACAGCAACACGGCGGTGGTCGTGCTCACTCACGACCCCAAACTCGACGATCCTGCCTTGCTCGTCGCATTACCCAGTGCGGCCCGCTACGTGGGGGCGTTGGGAAGCACCAAAACCCAAGCGGCCCGAGTGATTCGCCTGCGGGAAGCAGGGCTTACTGATGACCAACTTGCCCGTTTGCATGCACCCATCGGCCTGCCGATTGGCGGCCGTACTCCCGAAGAAATCGGCTTGAGCATCATGGCGCAAATCGTCGCCGTGCGCAATGGCAAATCACTATGACCGTCGCTGCCATCATCCTCGCTGCCGGTTTGTCGCGCCGCCTCGGCCGCCCCAAACAATTACTCGATTGGGGTGGAGTGCCGTTGGTGCGGCATTGTGTGCTGACGGCGCAGCAATCTATGCTCTCCGCTGTCGCAGTGGTGGTGGGGCATCAGGCCGATGCAGTGCGCGCCAGTGTAGCTGATTTGGCGGTGCCCTGTATCACAAACGCGGCCTACGCAAGTGGGCAAGCCAGCTCGGTGGCCTGTGGCGCCCAGTGGTTTTTGACACAGTCATACGATGCCCTGATGGTGCTCCTGTGTGACCAGCCATTGTTGACGGTCGACCATATCAATGCGGGTATCGCTGCCTGGCAAGCCACACGACCGGCGGTGCTAATCCCGCAAGTCGCAGAGCAAGCAACCAATCCAGTCATTTGGTCGGCTGCCACTGTGCCATTGTTGACGACGTTGACCGGTGATCAAGGGGGGCGCGTACTTTTTGGGGCAGGCAAAGTAGTGCCACAGTTTTGGCCGATTGATGCACCGGAATTGTTGCGCGATATCGATACCGACGCCGATTATGCCGCCCTGCGCGCTGATACGCGCATAGTGTGAATTACACCACAAAGACATAGTAGGATGACATGCGTCTGCACCTCCGCCCGACAGCCCAAAGCGAAAAATGTATTGCGCGCCACAATATCAGTGATGCGGCGGGGCGCCGCCTCGTCAGCAAAGGGCGCGTGATTACGGCCGCTGATGTGGCGCAGTTACAACTCCATGCCATTGAATTGGTGCATGTGGTTGAATTAGAAGCTGACGATATCGATGAACATACCGCGGCAACATTAGTGGCGGTGCGTTGTAGTGAGAGTGGGGTGCGTATTTTGCCGCCACATCATGGTCGCGTCGACGTGGTGGCTGATTATGCAGGCATGGTGCTGGTGCGAGACTCCCAATTAACGGACTGGCATGCCATCGATGGTGTGACAATTGCTACGGTGCCAGGGTGGAGTGCGGTGACTGCCGGGCAACGGATTGCCACCATCAAAATTTTGCCGTTTGCGTTGCCCCGTCAATCCTTTACGGTGACTCCTGCGCCTGCGATTGCGGTGTGCCCTTTTGTGCGCCGTCGAGTCGCAATCATCATGATTGGCAGTGCCGTGATTTGTGCACGGTTACAGCGCACGCACATTCCGCCGTTGCTGGCTCGGCTTGTTCCGGTTGCGGCGACGGTAGTAGCGACGATGCAGTGTGACGCGGATAGTCAGGCCGTTGCACAGGCGTTGTGTCAGGCGACGGCGTGTGCTGATATCGTGATTACTGTGGCCGAAACATCAATCATGGATCGTGACGATGTGATGCCACAAGGGTTATTGCTTGCTGGCGGTATAATAACCTGCTATGGTGCTCCTGTTGAGCCGGGGAATTTGTTGCTGCTGGGTGAACTCGCCAGTGTCCCGGTGATTGGTGCGCCTGGGTGTGTGCGTGGGCATGCGCGTAATGTGGTTGATGCATTATTACCGCGGATTGTGGCTGACTTTCTGCCGACGGCACGTGACGTGTATGCGTTGGCAAATGGCGGGTTGCTGTCATCAGCAAAGGAATGAATAGTATGACAATCGACATAACGGCCAAAAAATCACATATCTTGGTAGTTGACGATGAACCTGATATGTGTCATATCTGTGCCCGCGCCCTCCAATCCCGTGGGTACGAAGTAACCACCGTGACCAACGCATCATTAGCTCCTGACTTGATTGTTCAAGGCAATTACGATTTGTTGCTAACTGACCTCAAGATGCCGGGTGTTAGTGGGCTTGATTTGGCGCTCATGGCGTTACAACGCGACCCAACGGCGGCAGTGGTGATGATGACGGCGTTTGCGTCGTATGAGCATTTACATAAAGCTATGCAAAACGGCATCTCGGATTTTTTGTCCAAACCATTTGATTTATCGCAATTGATGTTGGCAGTGTCGCATGCCTTGAATCGGCGTAATTTGATTCATGATAATGTGCGCTTGCGGGCTCTTGAGGCGTTGCGGATTGATAGCGAAATCCTGAATTCGACCCTTGACTACACTTTGTTGGTACAATATGTGCTTGATTTGGCGGTGCGCTGGAGCACGTGGCCGGCGGCGGTGTTGTTGATTGGTGAAGAACAAACGCCATTGACATCGGTGACGTTTTTTGACAACCAATGGCAATTAAGTGTGCGTGGCATAGAGTTTGCGCATCGCGCCTTGTCAGGAGGGACGTTGCTGACGAGCCATGGCGAAATGTTTACCCATGCGCAGCATGTCATTCATACGGCCATGGCGATTCCGATGTCATGGGGTGGTTTGCAAGGGGTACTAATGATTGGTACCCATGACACCAATCCCAACATTCCTACGGTGACGGAATTGATGACGTTGTTGTCGGGTCAGAGTGTGGCTGCCTTGCGTAACGCCGAAATGTACGGCGAAATGTCGAACCTTTATCGTCGCCAGCGCCAAATCGAAGTCATGAAAGATGAATTTATCGCCATTGCGTCACATGAATTGCGTACGCCGTTGACGATGGTACTTGGGTATGCAGATATATTGACACGGACAATCCAAGGTGATAACCAAACGTACATTGAAGAAATCCGCTCGAATGCCTTGCGTATGCGCGAAGTCATTGATCATATGTCGCAATTGCAAAAAACATCCCTCGACAATGATTTGCAATTAACGACAATTGATGTGTCCGTCGTTGTCCATCAAGTGATTGCCCAAATAAATGAACGTTTCCCATCAATAAAAATTCGGTTATTTAGTGATGATACATCTACACATCCGTTTATTAGTGATGTGCAATGGTTGCGGGTGATTATCGTGCAATTGTTGAGTAATGCTGCCACGTATGCCCAACGTGACGTTATCGACCTAAGTATGCAATACCAATATCCTGCCTTTGCTCCAGTGCCGCTTGCGAGTGATAGTCAACATTGGTTGACGATTACCGTAAGTGATCAAGGTGTCGGTATCAACATGCGTGAGCAATGGAATGTATTTGCATCTTTTGTGCAAGTCGATGATTCATTGACCCGTAGCCATGGTGGAGTTGGTGTTGGGTTGGCATTGATCTACGACATGGTACGTCGATTGGGTGGATTTGTGATGATGTCGAGCAAAGTGGGGGTTGGATCGACCTTTGTGGTGATGATTCCTGGTTACCAACAAGAATCGACCGGCGAGTAACTGTCTGCACTGTACATTTATATAGGTGGTGGAGCCGTTGCATGCAACGGCTCTTTATTGTGGGGAGCATACACTCCATACTTCCTCCTTCACACTTCATTACAGTTATGTGCAATTCACAAAATCAAACAAATCAGGTTGCCCCTTGAATTAGAGTTGTGGTACTATTAACAGTGAATATATCTGTACCCCCAAACGTGCAAGCGCTTAACCACGATTTTGGGTGCCGGTATAGTACTTTGTGAAAGCGTTCATTAAGTCAGAGGGGCGTGTTCATGCGGATTCGCACAGCCGTACTGTTGGCCCTCGTAATTGGCGCTGCACTGTACTTTGGCTTGAACATGCGCTTCCCGACCTTTCCGCCGGTGTCTGTGAAAGCAGAAGCACTGACGTGTATCGGGGGGGAGTTAGCAGAAGGTCAGCCAGGGACATGTGCAAGTGGGATTCCAATTACTAACTCACTGCTCGCAACAATTGTCGTTGATGTATTGTTGGGGTTGCTGGTGTTTTTTGGAGTACGGAACCAGATGGTCCCCCGTGGCTTCCAAAACTTCGTCGAGCTAGTAGTGAGTTCACTCCACGATTTTGCCGTGGGTGTCGACAAGAAGAATGTGGCCAAGTTCTTCCCATTTGTCGGGACAGCATTTTTGCTGATTTTGCTATCGAATTTTGTGGGGTTGGTCCCTGGGGTAGGCAGCATTGGTGCCTGCCAAGTCAAGCACGAAGAAGGCACGAAGGAAGTTGTCGTCGAGGCAACCTTCTACGACAATTTGCCCTTCCAGTGCAGTCATGAAAATCATGAAGAGTTAGTGCCGTACTTGCGTGCACCAACGGCTGACTTGAACATGACGTTGGCGTTAGGGTTGTTGTCGGTCATTCTCATCGAATATTTTGGTCTCAAGGCGCTGGGGCTCGAGTATTTGGTGCGATTCTTCAACTTCCGTGAAGGTCCGATGTTTACGGTCATTGGCTTTATCGAGCTGTTGTCCGAATTCATTCGTATCGTATCGTTTGCCTTCCGTCTATTCGGCAACATCTTCGCTGGTGAAGTGGTGCTCATCGTTATGGGATATTTGTTCCCATATATGCTGCCGCTACCTTTCTATGCATTCGAAGTATTTGTCGCATTGATGCAAGCGGTCATCTTCTCGGTATTGACGTTGGTGTTCATGTCCATGGCCACGCAGGCACATGGTGGCGGTCATGATGAGCATGAAGCAGCTGCTCATTAATTTCGTACTAGTTAAGTAATTATTTCGGAGGAATGAAATGACTGACGCAGGACTTCGTTTTGTCGCTATGGCTTTGGCCATCGGTTTGGGTGCTATCGGACCCGGTGCTGGTATCGGTGTGGTGTTTAGTGGTGCATTGCAGGCCATGGGTCGCAACCCCGAAGCCGAAGGTATGCTCCGCACGTACATGTTCTTGGGCTTCGCATTGGCCGAAGTGCCGTTCATTCTTTCGATGGTGTTCGGTCTGCTCATCGGCTTCAACATTATCTAGTTTTGGTTGTGTGGGGGTAACCCCATATGCCCACAAGGAGCACTGCTTTGGAAAAACTAGGCATTAATTACAGCCTGTTGGTGGCGCAGATTTTCAACGTCATCTTCTTGGTATGGATGTTGTCAAAGTTCCTCTATACCCCTATTTTGAACCTCTTGCAAGAGCGCACCAAGCGCGTCGAAGAGAGTCTCCGTGAAGCCGACAAAGTGCGCGAGCAAATGGCTTCACAGCGCAAAGAAAACGAAGCCGAACAGGCTAAGGCTCGTCAAGAAGCCGCTGCAGTGATGGCACAGGCGCAAGAGCGTGCCCGTGTCCAAGAAGCAGAAATCGTGAACCAAGCGCGCCACGAAGCAGAGCGGATCAAGGCTGAGGCGCGTGCCAATGCCGAAACCGAGCTGGATCGCATGGCTGGCGAATTCAAGAACCAGGCTGCCACATTGGTCACCGAAACGGCTGCCAAGGTGTTGGGCGCTGAGCTCAAGGGCAATCACAAGCAATTAATCGACGAGTCGTTGAGCCGTTTAGGGCGCAACAACTAATGTACAGAGCGTGGCGGTTGGTGATTGTGCCAGCTGCAAGCGAGGTATACCGTGACTACATCTGATGCACAGATGATCGCACGCGCGCTCCAAGAAGCATTGAACGGTGCCGCCCTCAAAGCATTGCGTGCTGCTGCTGAAGCAGTCCGTGGTGGTGCGAGTAGTGCCGATAGCGTCAATGCCGTATTGGGAGCCGATGCACCACGTGAAGTCCGTAACGTTGTCGCCACTTTGGCCGCTGCTGGGCGCCTCAATAGCCTTGAGGCTGTCGCCAAAGCGTTTGAAAGCGCCACTACCCGTGGTACCCAAGCGCTCGAAGCAACCGTTACCAGCGCAGTCGCGTTGAGTGACGCCGAGCAAGCAACAACGATCGCGGATCTCCGTGGCAAATATGGCCAAGGTCTCGTGGTTCACTTTGCCGTCGACGAGTCACTAATTGGTGGCTTGATTGTACGGGTCGGTGATCAAGTACTTGATAACAGCTTGCGTACCCGCTTGAGTGCGGTTCAACGCAGCATGTTGACCAGCTAACTTTTGCCACCACATAAATGAAACGGCAGTAGACGGGAGCCGCAGGCGGCTTTCGTCGCGACACAACGATTGAGGTGCCAGACATGGCCGTAGCAGCAAACGATATTTATCAGCGTCTGCTGAAAAGCATTCAAGAAGGTACCGACGCCCAACCTCGTATGATGAACGTCGGTACGGTGATTTCGGTAGGCGACGGTGTGGCACGTATTAGCGGCCTCGAACAGGTCATGGCTTCCGAATTGCTCGAATTCCCTGTGCAAGCAGGGCGTAGCGAAGCAGTCTTCGGCATCGCCTTGAACCTCGAACGCGATACCGTGAGTGCCATCGTGTTGGGTGATTACCTTTCGATTCAAGAAGGTGATCAAGTCAACGCCACCGGACGCATTATTTCAGTGCCCGTCGGGCAGGCCTTGGTCGGTCGCGTAGTCAACGCGCTCGGTCAGCCCATCGACGGCAAAGGGACGATTCAGAGCGACGTACTCCGTCCAGTCGAACGTATCGCCCCTGGTGTGATGGACCGTCAATCGGTCAACGAGCCGGTCCAAACCGGTGTGATTGCCATTGACGCGATGATCCCGATTGGCCGCGGCCAACGCGAGCTCATCATCGGTGACCGCCAAACGGGTAAAACCGCCGTGGCCATCGACACCATCATCAACCAAAAAGGCAAAGGCCTCTATTGTATCTACGTGGCTATCGGTCAAAAGCGTGCCCAGGTCGCCCAAATCGTGGGTTACCTCGAGCGCTTCGGTGCCATGGAATACACCACGGTTGTGGCCGCCACCGCATCAGAATCAGCCGCGTTGCAATACATTGCCCCGTACGCTGGTTGTGCCATCGGTGAAGAAGTGATGGAAAACGGCGTGACCATCAACGGCGAAGAAATTCGCGATGCATTGATTATCTACGACGATCTTTCCAAGCACGCCACCGCCTATCGCCAAGTTTCGTTGTTGCTCCGCCGCCCTCCCGGCCGCGAAGCCTATCCCGGCGACGTCTTTTATTTGCACTCCCGCTTGCTCGAACGGGCAGCGCGCTTGAGCAACGAAAAAGGCGGCGGTTCGTTGACGGCATTGCCCATCATCGAAACCCAAGCCAACGACGTGTCAGCCTACATTCCGACCAACGTGATTTCGATTACGGACGGTCAGTTGTTCCTCGAATCAGACTTGTTCAATGCGGGTATCCGCCCAGCCTTGAACATCGGTTTGTCGGTATCACGTGTAGGTACGTCGGCCATGACCCGTGCCATGCGCTCAGTCGCAGACCGCCTCAAGCTCGACTTGGCGCAGTTCCGCGATTTGGCCGCATTTGCGCAGTTTGCGTCGGACTTGGACGCCACCACGCGCGCCCAGCTTGACCGTGGTTCACGTTTGCAAGAAGCCCTCAAGCAACCGCAATTCCAACCAATGCCACTCGAGGACCAAGTGATGGTGCTTTTTGCCGCCACCAACGGGTATTGTGATGGCGTGCCGGTGACGGCGATTGGTCAATGGAAGGTCGAGTTCTTGCAGTTCATGCACACCGTGCACCCAGACGTCTGCAATGGTATTCACCATACCCGGCTTGATCGCAAATTCCCATCGGCTGAAATCAAATCGTCGCTCGAACAAGCGATTGTTGAATTCAACCAGACCAGCAACTTTGCCGGATAGGTCGCTGTTGGGGACGCACGGCAACACGCGTTCCCATCTTAAAACGGAAGAGGGAAACGGTGCCAAGTACACGTGAAATTCGCCGACGTATTCGCTCTGTGCGCAACTTATCGCAAATAACGCGCGCCATGGAGATGGTCTCGGCGTCGAAAATGCGGCGTGCCCAACGCAACGTGCTCGCTACCCGGCCGTATGCCGACCGACTCCGCGATGTCATGAGTAGCTTGATGGCCCGCGCAGGCGGAAGCCGCAAAGGCACTCTGCTCGAAGTCCGTTCTGAAGTCAAAAACGTCGCGTTGATTCTCATCACACCCGATCGTGGTTTGGCTGGTAGCTTGGTTGCCAACATTTTGCGTCGCACGGCTCGTTTCGTCATTGATGAAAAAGCCAAAGGGCGCAACGTGAAAGTCCTGGCTATCGGGAAAAAAGGGCGTGACTTCTTGAATCGTAGTGGTCAAGACTTATTGGCCGAGGTAACCAAGCTGGGTGACTACCCGAAGCTCGCCGATATCCTCGGTGTGTCGACGAATGTCATTCAAGGCTTTCTCAAAGGCGAATTCGACGAGGCGTATATCGTCTATAGTCAGTTCGTCAATACGCTGGTACAACGCCCGGCTGTGCGACGGATTTTGCCGGTGGAAGCCGACCAAAACCCCACCGCACCTGCGTCTGCAAGTAGCAACTACAACTACGAACCCGATGAGGATGTCGTATTGAAGGATCTGCTGCCCCGCTTTGCTGAGGTGCAAATCTATCAAGCGTTGCTTGAAGCTATCGCTAGCGAGCATAGCGCCCGCATGGTGGCAATGCGTAATGCCACAGACAACGCAAAAGAACTACGCCGCGAATTGTCCTTGACGTACAACAAAACGCGTCAAGCCAATATCACCAAGGAAGTCTCTGAGATTGCCTCGGGAGCGGCTGCCCTCGCAGATAGTTGATGTCTGCGTGTGGTCTGACCACACGATACGTGCTGGAGGAACTGTATGGCTCATGCAATTGGGGAAATTACCGAGATTATTGGCGTCGTAATCGTCGCCAAATTCAAGGAACACGAAACCCCCGCGATTTATAACGCAATCACGGTGCAAATGCCTGATGGCAGTACGCTGGTCGCCGAAGTGCAACAACACCTCGGCAACGGCTATGTCAAAGGTGTGGCCATGGGTACCACCGACGGCTTGCGCCGCGGTATTCCCTGCACCGACACCGGCACCGCAATTTCGGTGCCCGTCGGCCCATCGACCCTCGGTCGCGTGTTCAATGTCGTTGGTGAAACCATCGACGGCTTTGACAAATCAGTAGATGCCGCCGAAAAGCGCCCCATCCACCAACGCGCTCCCTTGCTCGAAGAGCAATCCACCCAAGCCCAAGTCTTTGAAACCGGTATCAAAGTCATCGACTTGATCGCCCCCTTCACCCGCGGTGGTAAGACGGGTATCTTTGGTGGCGCCGGCGTAGGCAAGACCGTGGTCATCCAAGAGCTCATCGCCAACATCGCCAAAGAACAATCGGGTTACTCCGTGTTTGCAGGCGTCGGTGAGCGCTCACGTGAAGGCAACGACCTCATCCACGAAATGCAAGATGCCCGCATCGACGATACCACCACCGTGTTTGACAAAACCGTGATGGTGTTCGGCCAAATGAATGAGCCGCCGGGTGCCCGCTTGCGCGTGGCCTTGACTGCGTTGACCATGGCCGAATACTTCCGTGACGAAGGCCGCGACGTGTTGATCTTCATCGACAACATTTTCCGCTTCGTGCAAGCCGGTTCCGAAGTATCAGCCTTGCTTGGGCGTATGCCATCACAAGTAGGCTATCAGCCCACCTTGAGCACCGAAATGGGTGAGCTCCAAGAGCGCATCACGTCGACCAAGAAGGGCTCGATTACCTCGATGCAAGCCGTCTATGTGCCCGCCGACGACTACACCGACCCTGCGCCGGCTACGACGTTTGCCCACTTGGACGCCACGATTTCGCTCGAGCGTAGCATCGCTTCCCGCGGTTTGTTCCCAGCCGTGGACCCATTGGCGTCGACGAGCCGTATTCTTGACCCCAACGTGGTTGGCGAAGAGCACTACCGCGTTGCCCGTCAGGTCCAGATGGTATTGCAGCGCTACAAAGACTTGCAAGACATCATCGCCATCCTCGGTGTCGAAGAATTGTCTGACGAAGACAAATTGACGGTATCGCGGGCCCGCAAAATCGAGCGCTTCTTCTCGCAACCCTTCACGGTGGCGCAACAATTCACCGGTCGTGCCGGTAAATATGTGCCCGTCGGTGATACGGTGCGCAGTTTTGCGCGCTTGTTGGCTGGTGAAGTCGACCACGTGCCCGAGCAGTACTTCTCGTACCAAGGCGCGTTGGACGAGGTTATCGCCGCCTTTGAAGCGAGTAAGTAATCCCATAGGGAGGTGCCGAGATGCCATTACATCTCGAAATTGTCACGGCTGAACGCCTCGTCCTGTCGGATGATGTCGATCAGGTCAATGCGCCGACCAAAGATGGCCGGGTGGGGATTCTGCCCCGTCACATGCCGCTCATCACGGTATTGACCGAAGGCGAATTGAGCATTGTCAAAAATGGGGTGCGCACCGAATATGCCGTCTTTGGCGGTTTTATGGAAGTGTTGCCCGACCGTGTGACTATTTTGGCCGATTCGTGTGACCGCTCTGACGAAATCGACCTCGACCGTGCCGAAGAAGCACGCCAACGAGCCGAAGAACGGATTGCGCAACGCAAGTCAGACCAAGATATGATCCAAGCCGAAGCTGAATTGCGTCGCGCCTTGATGCAAATTCGTATTGCACAATCAAAGCGCAATAACTCCTAGGTCGTCCACGACGCCCGGTACATGCGTACCGGGCGTCGTGGATATTTGAATCTCGTGTTCCTATGGTACAATAGCAAAATAGATTTACGTTGTTTGTACAGATTGGACGGCGGATACGCTATGGCCCGCAAAATAGGTATTGACCTCGGTACAGCGAATGTGCTTGTGTATGTGCGCAATCGTGGCATTGTGCTATCAGAGCCATCAGTAGTGGCCATTTCTACCAGAGATAACCGTATCAAAGCGGTTGGCTCTGATGCTTTGGCGATGCTTGGTCGTGAGCCAGAGAGTATCGAAGTCGTACGCCCCATGCGGAATGGCGTAATCGCTGACTACGATATCACTGAAGCAATGCTGAAGCATTACATCAGCAAAACCAATGGCCGATTTAGTCTCAACAAACCCGATGTGATGATTAGTATCCCTGCGGGTATCACCTCTGTCGAAATGCGTGCCGTCCGCGAAGCCGCCTTGGCTGCTGGCGCCCGTCGCGCTTACTTGATTCGCGAACCATTGGCTGCCGCCATCGGCGCCAACATCCCCATCGCCAAACCCTCGGGCAACATGATTATCGATATCGGTGGTGGTACTACCGAAGTCGCCGTGATTTCGCTCAACGATATCGTGGCCTGGAGCTCCGTGCGGGTCGGCGGCAATCGTTTCGATGATGCCATCATGCAATACATCAAACGCAAATATAACCTGATGATTGGCGAACGCATGGCCGAAAGCGTCAAAATCGAAATCGGCTCGGCGATGATTATGAGTCGCCCCCTGCAAATGCAAGTCCGTGGTCGTGATCAAGTCGCTGGCTTGCCACGTACCATCGAAATAAATTCTACCGAAATCACCGAAGCCATCCAAGAACCCCTCGACCAAGTCATCAATGCCGTTCGCCGCGTATTGGCCGAAACACCGCCAGCCCTCGCGGAAGACCTCATCGACAAAGGTATGGTCATGACGGGTGGTGGCTCGATGCTTCGTGGCATCAATGATTTGTTGACCGATGTGACTGGTGTACCCTGTTATGTGGCTGACCAACCAGCCAATTGTGTGGCAATTGGTACAGGCATGGCCCTCGAATACCTCGACGTCCTCCACGACAGCCTTTCTGGCGATGAATTGAATTAAGCAGGCATGGAACAACACTTGAATCCGCCCGCCAAGGGCCTGGTCCTCGAAATCGGCAGTGGTGACAATCCCAACCCACGGGCCGATATTCTTGTTGACAAATTTTTGTTTGATAATACCGAACGTGGTGGCAATATCGTCATCGATCGCCCGATTGTCGTGGCCGATGCCCACCATCTCCCCTTCAAAGACGGGGTATTTGCCTATACCATCTGTTCGCACATCCTTGAGCACATGGACGACCCATTGCAGTTTGTGTCAGAACTGACGCGCGTGTCACAGGCTGGCTATATCCAAAGCCCTTCCGAAATCGCCGAGCGCACATTCCATTGGTCGTTTCATCGCTGGTATGTCAATTTAATCGGCGACACGATTATTTTGCACCCCCGTGAACCCGAAGAACCGTTCGGTGAGTTTTTTGATTATTTATATGCCTACAATCCGGCCTATTATTTGTTCCAACGCAGTATGCCCCATCTGTTTTGGGTCGAAAAAGAATGGCACGGGACGCTGAAAGTCGAAGTCCACGATAAATCGCCCCTCAACTTCCATGATCCTGCGCAACTCAAAGCCTTGGTGGCACCGCGCATGGGCACGTTGCGTCTGATTGGCTTGTTGATTGCCAGCGACATCGGTCGGCGTATCCCAGCCAGTTGGCGGGCGCGGGTACGGCGGTTGTTGGGTCGCAGCTACCTCTAGGAGCTGGTAATGGTCGTCCATTTGATTAAATCTGCACGGCGTACTACCGTCAGTTATGTGGCGACACCACTACTGGTGTCGCCTGATTATGCCTTGGTGCGCGCCCATTGGACCCGCCCCGCGGTGGATCTCGGCTATATGCAGTTCGCCCCCGGTGATATCCTCGATGAGCATTTTTATGCCGATCAGTGGTATTCAATATTTGCCGTCTATCAACAAGACGGCCGCTTGCGGGGCTGGTATTGCAACGTGTCACGCCCTGCCCTCATCACGGCCACCACCATTCATTCCCATGACCTCGAGCTCGATTTGTTTGTGAGCCCTGACCGTCAGCAAATGCAACGCCTCGATATCGATGAATACGAAGCCCAACAATACCAAATTCATGACCCAGCTACCTATCAGGCAGGCTGGGCGGCGTTGCATCAGCTCGAAGTACTTGCACAATCTGGTCAGGCTCCGTTTGACATAAAGGATGCGGTATGAGTCAAACACTGGGCGTCGGCCTCATCGGGTATGGGGCTATAGGCCGGCTTCATGCCACCGTGTTGCAGTTGGTCCCGCAAATCTACCCAACCTTGGCGTATCGCCCGCAATTACGGGCGATTTGTGCTGGTGGCGCGCGGAGTCACGCCAACGCCCGCCGTGATTACCCGGCGGTGCCCCAAATGGAATATAGTGCCATGTTGGCTGATCCTGCGATCGACGTGATTGCGATTTGTACCCCCACCGGCGTGCATGCTGAGCAGGTCAGTCAGGCCTTGCAGGCCGGCAAACATGTGATGTGTGAAAAGCCACTGACGGTTGATCCTGTTATTTCTGCAACACTTGTCGAATTAGCCACCGCGCACCAAAAAATGCTGGTGCTCAATCACCACTTCCGGCGCATTCCGGCGCTCGCTGAAGCGCGGCGCCAGATTGCTCAAGGGCATTTGGGTACGGGGATTAGTGCCCATCTGCGGTATTTCCGTGCCAGCAATGTCCGCGCTGATCGTCCGCTCACCTGGCGTTTTGTGGGTGATACGGGTGGGGTGTTGGTCGATCTCGGGTCGCATTTGATTGATTTGTGCCATTATCTATTCCATAGTCCGATTACTCGCGTCCAAGCTGAATTGCGTACCGTGATTGCTGAGCGCCCCGATGTGAGTGGCGTATTGACTCCTGTGACGAGTGACGATGTCGCATGGTTGACTGCACAATTAGCCAATGGCATGCGGGTAACGATTGAGGCTTCAAAAATGGTGCCCGGTGCTGCCGATGATATTCGGGTCGAAGCCTACGGCAGCGCCGGCAGTGTGGTTTTTGACATGCAAGATGTCAATACCTTGCAGATCGGCACTGCAGCCTACCCGGCAGCAATGCAACGCACCCAGATTTGGAATCTGCAGCAACCAAGTGCCAGCTTGCCTGGTGCCGAAACACCCACGGGATTGTTGGGCTGGCATGCCGCCGCCTGGGAATCCATGCTCGCCCAGCTTGCTGGTGAGCCGTGTGACGTGTGTGATGGCGCTGCGGGGCTCGCGGTCGATCGCGTGATTGTCGCTGCCCGCCAAAGCGCCGCCAATGGGAATCAATGGTGCGAGGTCCAAATATGACAATCCCCTCAGGATGGCAAGCAGCCGGGCTCGATTGGCTCGCTATCTGGCGTGATATGTATGACCGTGAGCGTGCCCAAGGCGAGGCTGCCACCCATCCTGATATGGAACGCAGTGCTGACCAATATGCCACGGCCGCGGCCCGATTTGCCCGTAATGTCAAACGGGTGCCCCAACCCGATGCATTTATGAAATGGTTATTGCCACAGCTTACGGTAGGAGATCGGGTACTTGATATTGGTGCGGGGAGTGGCCGCTATCTGCCGCCATTGACCGCCGCCGGCTGTCAGGTGATAGCGCTCGAACATTCGCCAGCTATGCGTGAACAGATTGCGTTGCTGGTCCAAACCGCGCAATTACTACGAGTCACCACCATCGCAGATACCTGGCCGACTGCGCAACCGCTAGCGTGTGAGGTGGCCATGGCAGTGCATGTGTTGTATGCAGTGCGTGATATTGCCCCATTTCTGCATGCCATGGATGCGTCTGCAAATAAATTATGTGTGCTGGTGTTGGGGTTACGCCACCCAACGACGGCAGTATTGCCGCTATGGCAGGCATGGCATGGTGAACCGCGCTTGCCGCTACCCGCAGCGCACGAGTGTATGGCGGCATTGGCACAGCTAGGGATTGTGGCGAATTTGACGGTGTTACCGGTGACGACGCCAATTAGTTATGCCAATGAAGCCGAAGCCGTGGCCGAAATGTGCTTTCGCTTGCGATTGCCGTATGATGATGTGCATCAGCAACAGATTGCAACACTAATCACACGTGAGTGGCAGATGAGTATTAGTGGTGAAGTGATTGTGCCACTATTACCACCACCAAATTGTGTGATTTGGTGGTACCCAACCAAGACGACCGTGGTATAATCAATTCATGATTGTACGCATATGTCATGTGTGACAATTTTAATTGACAAAAAACGGTATAAATGCGACGTCTGATATATGTATGGGTGATGGTGTTGTGATATCGCAGTAGTGCGATTGGGAATACGTGTGGTAGGTAGTGTGATGGGTGGAGTCGATTCACTAGCGTTGATTGCGGACGACATCCGTGTGTGTCGGGCATGTCCGTTGTGTGAATCAGCCACTCAGGCTGTCCCTGGCAGTGGTGCCCCAGATGCCCGGCTCATGTTCATTGGTGAAGCGCCAGGGGCTCATGAAGACAAGGCGGGAATGCCCTTTGTGGGCGCATCGGGCAAGCTACTCAACAAATTATTACTGGTGGCTGGATTGGACCGATCGGGGTTGTTTATTGCCAATGTTGTCAAACACCGCCCACCCCAAAACCGAGATCCATTGCCAGAAGAAGTGTTGGCATGTGCGCCTTTTTTGCAACGTCAAATCGCTGTAATTAATCCACTCGTAATTGTCCCATTAGGCCGCCATGCAGCTGCCCGTTGGATACCTGATATCAAGATTAGTAGCGCACATGGTGTGCCCCATCGCATCGCAAACTACATTGTCGTCCCGATGTTCCACCCCGCAGCAGCGTTGTATCAACCACGAAATATGGCAGTGCTAGAAGCAGATTTTCAGGCTTTAGGCGAATTATATCGGATAGTCTTGCGTGATGCAGTCAAATAGCGAAGGAGTTTACTGGATGAAAACATACCAACTATCGGCAACCGGACGACGGAACGTCATGTTGTTAATGATTGGTGCAGGGTTAATTTGGATTTTTGCCATTTGGACGTTTCAGTCGACGCTCGCAATTAGTTATGTCCCCGGTAAAATCCTTGATTCGTTACAAGCGTCACTTGGGCAGGGATTGACCGTTGATCGTACGGTACCGGCGTTATTCATGTTGGTATTGATGGTCGCCGCTCCGCTGACCATCTGGAATATCGCGATGGAATGGGTTGCTCGCTATACCCCGACAGGTGATGGGTTGCGCTATGACGCGTTTGGAATTAGTTTGGTCATTCCGTGGAGCAATATCAGTGACATTCGTGTCATCGATGCCGACAGCGATGAACCAAGCAACGAACTACGCCTCAAAATCGATCCCAGTGCGCAAATCAGTAATCCTGTATTGCGGTTGTTGCATATACAAGCCTATGGGCGGGTGGTGTTGCCATTGTATGCAGGGATTGAGCACCGCGAGGAATTAATCGACGAAATCCGCCGGCGTGCAAATTTGAGTTAAATTGCCGTCGTGAACATCGTTTCTCAGTTTGGTTTTGTGTGACCAAACACCAGTATGGTGTTTGATTCATTCGGGATAAATGGCAAGTTGACGTGATCATTCAGTGTACGGTACGAGTGACCACGATAGGTCTGGTAAAACCGTTTGGAATAGCAATACGTGTAGTATAAGAAAGGACGCAACGTCAGCGATTTTTGGTAGATTCTGTTGCATACCGTTTGGCATCATGTGATGCGTAGGTGGTAGGCGCAAGCGACTAATAAATGTGTTGATATTGCAAGTGAAATGACAAAACAGCGATTACGAGTAATCCCGTTGGGTGGTGCCGGTGAAGTTGGCCGTAATATGTGGGTAGTAGAATACGGCGAAGATATTGTAGTGTTGGATTGTGGCGTCATGTTCCCCGAAGCCGAAATGCTGGGCGTTGACTTGGTGTTGCCCGATATCACCTATTTGCGCGAAAACTTGCACAAAATCCGTGCAATCGTATTGACCCACGGTCACGAAGACCACATTGGCTCATTGCCGTATGTGTTGCCTGAATTAGGCTTCCCGCCTGTCTATGCCACCCCATTGACGGCCGGGATGGTCAGTCACAAATTAAAAGAGCATCGCTTGCTCGAACAAACCAAAATTCATCGCTTTGAAGCTGGTGATGAATTGCGGGTTGGTATCTTCAAAATCGAAACCTTCCACGTCGCCCACTCGATCCCCGATACCGTTGGTTTGGCAATCAATACCCCTGCCGGTATCGCCGTCTATCTGACGGACTGGAAGTTTGACCATACTCCTGTCGATAAACGCCCCACCGACATTGCGGCGATTACTGCATTGGGACAACGCAATAGATCGGAAGAGCACACGTCTGAACTCCAGTCACCGATGTTTAGCTCGTATGCCG
>CALFIC010000023.1 GCA_937876225.1 uncultured Chloroflexota bacterium
ACCATCAAAGACACCCTGATGTTTAGTCTTTATTGGGGTGCGCTGAGTGGGCTGGGCACCGGTATCGTCGGTGGTGTACTAGGAGCCACCGTAGCTACGCGCTGGTTTGTAGCACGGCGGGGCTTGGTGCAAGGGATGTTTGGGGCGGCCACTAGCGCCGGTCAATTGTTGTTTGTGCCCATATTGGCACTGGTCGGGGCGGCTAGTGGCTGGCGCTATGCATCGTTAGTGTTAGCCGCCGCGACACTGGTGTTGTTGATCCCTGTTGTAATCTTTGTGCGCACCGACCCCAGCGATATCGGCTTGGCGCCATTTGGTGGTGAAGCCACCGCTCGCGCCAACGGCGTCGCCCAAGCCGGGGTGATGCGCATCGCCCTTGCCAACCGCGATTTTTGGCTCCTTGCAGGGACCTTTTTTATTTGTGGCGCTACCTCAAACGGCTTGATCGGCACCCATCTCATGGCTCATGCCGTCGAACACGGCTTTACCACCAATGTGGCTGCCAGTGTGCTGGCGTTGATGGGGGTGATGAACTTTGTCGGGACGCTGGCCTCGGGCTGGTTGACCGACCGCTACCCACCGCGCCGGTTGTTGGCCATCTACTACGGCTTCCGCGGGATTTCGTTGCTGTTGTTGCCGTTTGTACATGACCCCATCGGGTTGTCGATTTTTGCCATCATGTTTGGGTTAGACTATATCGCCACCGTCCCTCCCACCGTGGCGCTCACCAGCGAAGTCTTTGGGGCCCGCAATGTAGGGATCGTATACGGCTGGATTTTTTGTGCCCACCAAATGGGAGCCGCCTTAGCTGCATGGTTGGGAGGTGTCGCCCATGATGCCACCGGCGATTATCTGATGGCATTTATTTTGGCAGGGGTCACTGCAGGCATCGGCAGTGCCTTGGCATCACGCATCAACCGGCCCGTCAAATTACAAGAAGCAGTTGCCTAAGTAAGGAGCACTCACCATGATTGAAATGCATCAATTCGACGAAGCCCTGCAACGCATCGCCCCCTATGTGCGGCATACGCCACTGCTTCCCATGCCAGCCTTGCGTGGCGAGTTCCACCCACAATTAACCATCAAACTCGAAAACACCCAAGTCACCGGTTCATTCAAGGTGCGGGGTGCTTTTAACACACTGCTCCAGATGACACCCGAAGCCCGGGCACGGGGTGTCTGTAGTGCCTCGGGTGGCAATCATGGCGTGGCGCTGGCCTATGCTGCATGGCGGCTAGGCTGCCCCGCCACCGTCTATATACCCGAGCGTGCCACCGCCGACCGCGAAGCGCGCATTACCGCTTGGGGCGCTACTGTAGTACGGCACGGCGCCGCCTGGGATGACGCCCATGAAGCAGGTCTCGAGTTTAGTGCAAAACACGGCATCCCCTACATCCATTCATTCGAAGCCTTGCCCACCATCATCGGCCAAGGTACTGTTGGTCTTGAAATGCTCAGCGACGTCCCTGATGCTGACTTGTTTATTGTTGCCATCGGCGGCGGCGGCTTGATTTCTGGTGTGTCGACAGCCATCAAGCAACGCCGCCCACAGGCCACCGTTATCGGTGTCGAGCCGGTAGGGGCCCCCAGTATGTCACATAGCATTGCCCACCAAGCCCTCACCCCCCTCACTGCCATCAACTCCTTTGCCGATACGTTATCACCGCGCATGGTGAGTAACACCACTTTGGCACTAGCCCAAGCGTCAGTTGACCAAATCGTGCTGGTTGACGATGCGCAAATGCTTGCCGCCATGCGCTGGCTATGGCAAGAAGCCAACCAGCTAGTCGAGCCTGCAGGTGCGGCTAGCATCGCTGCCATCCAAGCCGGCAAAATCGATCTCCAACGCTACCGCAAACCAGTCGCACTCATCTGTGGCGGCAATGCAGGGGCGGCACCGGTATTTGATACCTACGCCAAAGCTGTGGTTATTAATTAATAACCATACTACAATACATGGTATGATTACTTTTTCACCGATGTACTGGAGGTGTGATGATTCAACAATTTTATGCAGACCGTGAAAGTATCGCGCATGCCCACCAACAATTGCGCTTAATGGTGCACCCTTTGAGCGAGGCCCAATTGCGCTATCGCCCGGCGCCCAATGAGTGGTCTGTTAGCGAAATTGTCGGGCATCTCATCGATACCGAGCAATTATTGCGCTACCGCATTGAGCGCATGTGTCAGTACGATCATCCCTTGATTATCCCCATGGATCAAGATGAATCGGTGCAGCGCAATGGCTATCAACAAGCCGATGTCGACCTGTTGTTTCGTAAACTACACGCAGAACGCCAGTACACCCAGCATTTTTTGGCAAAACTCCCCATCCGCGCCTTGGGGCGCACCGGCTGGCATGCGCAAGGAGGATTATGGCAGGTCGCCAACACCGTCAATTATTTGGCGCGCCACGACTACTTGCACCACCAGCAGATTCGCCAGAATGTAGTCGCATACGCCGCAAGCAGATAATCATTTGTAATGGAAAAAGGACTCATCGTGGAAACGTTTCGCACCCATATTGCTACGCTTACTGCCTTCCCTGACCGGCTGACTGCCTTGGTTACCCCCTTAACCGATGCACAGCTCCACTTTCGCCCCGATGAAAAAGAATGGTCCGTGCTTGAAAACATCGGGCATTTAATCGAAATCGATCCGCTCTATGTCGATCGCATCGACCGCATTTTGAGCGAAGAGCGCCCCGTATTTGCCCCGTTCGACCCCGACGCTGGGGTACGCGCAGCCGACTACCAGCACAAAAGCCTGACCGAATTGCTCGCCACCTATGTGGCCCAACGCCAAGCCACCATCGACGGACTCAGCACCATCGAGCCCGATGAATTGACCCGGGTTGGCATTCACGCCAAATTCGGCGAAGTGAGTGTCGCACGCTTGGTTGAATTGTTGGCCGGCCACGACGAAATCCACTACACCCAAATCACCAATACCATCCCCCGCTAAATAGTTCCGCTTACCCGCCACGCACAATGTGCGTGGCGGGTTTTGTTGCAGAATGTCTATGTACCATTACACCACCCGCTCGGCCCAGATTACGGATATCATCCCACGCCACGTCATTCCATGCCGGTTGCCTCGGCAACCGTAGCGTGGAATCTCCATAGCTTGCCATCAAATAATTGTTGCGCCCGACATCCTCCCCGCACCCTCGGAGATTGCACTGGCGCAACGCGCCCATGCAATGACGTTGGAGTGGGATGCTCCGTGTCCGCTGCGTCCGCTGTGCGAGACACAACATTGTACAGACGCAGCATGCTGCGTCTTCCCACCCTACATCCAGAACTCCCTTTCACACGTACTAAACACATGAGCACAACACGTTGTTGTACCAAGGTCTTCGTGACCCGTTTTTTGTTTGGTGCTCAGCACATAAAAAACTCCGTGAAAGGTTTCGTCATGCACATTCCCGATGGATATTTGAGCCCGGCCACGTGTGCCACCATGTTTGCTGCCGCAACACCGTTTTGGTATGTGGCCGGTCAGCGCATCAAAAAAACACTCAACATGCGCATGGTACCGTTGCTATCGGTATTCGCCGCTTTTTCATTCATCATCATGATGTTTAATTTGCCACTCCCAGGTGGCACCACTGGTCATGCCACCGGCGTGGCCATCGCTGCCATTGTATTAGGTCCATGGGGATCAATGATTGCAGTGTCCGTGGCATTGGTCATCCAAGCAGTATTTTTTGGTGATGGTGGCGTATTGGCAATCGGTGCTAATTGTTTCAATATGGCGATTGTCGGTTCACTCGTCGCCCATTGGGTATACCAAGCAGCAGCTGGCAAGAGTCCGCTCACCGCCAGCCGGCGCGTAATTGCTGCCGCCTTGGCCGGCTATCTTTCAATTAATGTGGCAGCATTTATTACTGCCGTCGAATTTGGCGTCCAGCCCTTGTGGTTTACGGATGCCGCTGGCACCCCTCTCTATGCACCCTACGGCCTCAACATCGCCATCCCCGCCATGATGGCCGGGCATCTGACCATTGCCGGGCTAGCCGAGCTGATTGTCACCGCCGGCGTAGTGGCCTACCTCCAACGTAGTGATTTATCGTTGCTTGCATTCAATGCCCCTGTGACCAGCACTACTGCAACGAATGCGGCTGGCTGGAACGGAAGCCGTCGTTTGTGGGTTATCATCGCCGCCTTGATGGTACTTACCCCCCTCGGTTTATTAGCAGCCGGGACAGCGTGGGGTGAATGGAGTGCCACAGATTTGGTTAGTGGCACCGGCACCACACCAGTGCTTGCCAAAGCACCCACTGGCTTAGCGCGCTTGGCCGAATTTTGGGCAGCGCCCTTGTCCGGTTACAACTTACCATTTATGGCCAATGCCCAATTCGGCTATATCATGTCTGCCCTTGTAGGGATTGGGACGATCATTTTGGTCTTTGTCTTTGTGGGCATCATCAGCGAGCGCATGCGCAAGCATAACAGCGCCACATAATCGAGGTTTACTATGGGTGGTGAGGCACATCACGGCAAAAAACGTGGTAATTTTGTGCAACGTACGATTGATTCCCTCGCCGAAGCCATGGAGCGCTCGCTTTATGCCGAACAATTAGCGAGTAGCCGTGGCATATTACAAACCCTCGATCCGCGCACCAAACTAATTGGTACATTCCTACTGATTGCCACCGCCGCCGCAGCCCGTACCATTCCAGTGGTCGTCGGGCTGGCAGTGGTGGCTTTTGGTTTGGCGTTGCTATCGCGTATTTCGTTGCGCACCTTGAGTCCGATTTGGATTGGCATGTGTCCCTTTAGC
>CALFIC010000024.1 GCA_937876225.1 uncultured Chloroflexota bacterium
TTTTGGTCGGCCGAGGGGATGGGTGTCGAGTGGCCAGGGACTGATTTGGCGTTGCTCGGGTTGCTTGGATTCTACGCCATCGTGGCGTTTGTGTTGGTGCGGCAATTGCGGGCACCACAGGCAGTGAGGGTGGCATGAAGTATATTATTGCCTTTGGCGCGTTTTGGATTGATTTTATCGTCGGTGACGATTGGCGCATTGCCGTCGCCGTGGTGGTTGGCTTGGCAGTGACGGCTGCGTTGGTGCGGATGGGGATTCCGGCCTGGTGGGTGTTGCCGGTGGGGATTGCCGGCTACCTTAGTGTATCGATGACCCGCAAATAGCGTACCAGGTGGTATCCATTTGTGATTATCACGTACCACTAGTGACATGTGATAATGTCGCTAGTGGTTGCTGTTTTTCGTCGGAATGGAGGAGCGATAATGTCAGACAATAATGCATTTATCCGCGCAGCGGCCCACCTCCCGCAGCCCCCCACGGTACTCGTGTTGACGAGTGATACGACGGCCTGGCAAGATGCCATCAATATCAGTACGCCCCAAGCGGTGATTGCGTTGATGGCTGGGTTGCAGACCATGGGGATTGTTGCGTACCACATTCAGGCCGGTGATGGCACGCTCCCCCAAGCCTTGGCGCCATACGATCCCCAGACCCATGTGGTGCTCAATTGGTGTGAGGGGTGGGGGACGAATGAAAACGATTATGCCACCCCCGCTTTTTTGTTGGAACAATTGGGCTATACCTATACCGGCAGTAGTGCAACAGCCTTGCGTTTTGGTGAACAAAAGGAACGTATCAAGCAGGCACTCGTTGCGGCAGCAGTATCGACGCCGCCTGCCATAGTGGTAGAGCGTGCAAATGAGATTGCGTGGCAATTATTCCCGGCGATTGTCAAACCGGCCCACGCCCATAGCTCACAGGGGATTAGTCGTACATCGGTGGTCGATACACGGGCTCAGTTAGCGGCACAAGTTGACTTAATTGCGGCACAGTACCAAGCGCCGGTATTAATTGAACCATTTTTGGATGGGATCGAATATCATGTGGGCTTGTGGGGGAATGGTGATGAGATTACTGTGCTTCCGGTGAGTGCCATCGATTATGCAGGGATTGCCGATTATCACGACCAACTCTGTACGTTTGAGGCCAAATGGAATGTGACGAATCTGTTGTATCAACACTTGTGGCATAGCAATGCGGGTTGGCACTTTCCCCAGACAATTGCGCCTGCGCTCTATGCTCAACTTCGCCAAGAAGCGATTGCCGCCTATCGTGCCTGTGGCTTGCGTGATTATGGCCGGATTGATATCCGGCTCGGCCACGGCATTCCTTATGTGATTGATGTCAATACGAATCCTGGTATTGACTTTGACGGGAAATTAGCGCTCGCAAGTAATCAGGCTGGCTATACGTATGCACAATTTATCGCACAGATTTTGGCATTTGCCGTGGCGCGGATGCAGGTATAAATGAATAACCAATGGACAATTATCCCCGCAGCGTCGACTGATGAAGCGGAGATTGTGGCGTG
>CALFIC010000025.1 GCA_937876225.1 uncultured Chloroflexota bacterium
AGACGTGTGCTCTTCCGATCTCCTTAGCCGGTGCCTATCGTTTGGCCACGTGGCAAACAAATCACCCCGAATTGGCTGGGGCTCCACGAGTCATGTTGTGTGCAAGTGGTACCGTTATTCCCGAGGCATTACAAGCAGCTGAATTATTGTGGCGCGAAGGTGTGGCTGCTGATGTGGTCAATGTAGTGAGCGTGCGGGCCCTGTACGAGCAGTTTGTGGCGGCGCGTCAACACGGTGAACGTGATCCCTTTGCCTGGCTCTATCCAGATGCCGAACGCCGGACGCCAATCGTGACGATTCATGATGCGGCTTCACACGCCATGGCGTGGTTGGGTAGCGTGTATGGGGCGCCAGTGACTAGTCTGGGTGTCGATGAATTTGGCCAGTCAGGCAATCGGCACGATTTGTATCGCCACTTCCACCTTGATGTGGCAAGTATCGCCGATGCCGCCTTTTGTGCCATTGATGAATAACTGAAATGGATGCACGTAGCATGGTATAATTCAGCATACGAGTGATGACACTCGTATGCTGATTCGGGGGTATATCATGCCACGTACAAAACCATCAATTGCCGTGTTGCTCCGCGAATTAGCCAATGCCACGTCAGAGGCGTTGAGCATTGACACCATTGTTACCAAGATTCGGGCGCACCATGCGCTCGGTACCCGTAACCCACAAACGCAAATCCATACGTTGTTACACGATAATCCGTTAGCCGTCGGCTGGATTGCGCTACCTGACCATACCTTTTTGGCGGTGCATCAGGCAGTCAACGGCGTCACTTTTCGGATTATCCCTGATGTGGCGGCCATCAATGGCGATTATTTGTTGCGTGAATGGCTAGAGCCGTTTGTCGCTACGGATGAGCCGATTTATGTGATTGGTGAGAGTCAGCCACTGGCCCAAATTGGTCCCGACGTGGTTGCACTAAATGGCTGGTATGAACGCCATGGTGCCCAAATTGGTGATCACTTGATTGTGCGTATCGATGTGCAACGCCGCCATCACATCCATTTGAGTCTCGACGATGCAAATACCCAACACCTCGCCGATGCGCGTGATGCCGAACGCCAGCTGATTGACGCACTTTTTTATCAAAAATATAGTAGCCCGTCGTACCACACGTTGGCACATGCGGTGTTGTTGACGTATGCCCGCGCCAGTTGGCGCAGTGCCTACCCTGGCCGGCCGTGGCATGTGCTGGTCAATGAAGCATACGCAACAAACATGGATGCCGTGCCAGTGCCGTCACGCTTGACATTATTACATCAAGAAATCGCCACGCTTCAACACGCACTACGTACGCGCCGCAGTGTCGATTGCGATATGGGCTTGTGGAACGGCATTGTGTTGCGCTATTCGGCAGTGCGATTGTTTATTGATACCAGTAGTGAAACTCCGCAACGTGGGCGGGTTGAACCGATAGATGCCCGTATCGATTACACCAAACGCATCAATGACGCTATTGCGCGTGGTCTGTATGATGTGCAATACGACGACGATCCTCGTGTTGACGGCGAGATGATTTCGTTTGGCATCCCCGAAATGCCGATGGATGATGCCGATCCCGATGATGACTACACATCAGCGTTGTATAGTGATGATGATGATGATGATGACGATGATGACATCGAATACGAATATCGCTTGCCGTCAGCCGACGAAGACCTCGACGATGAAACATTTACCATGTTGTTTGCCAATCGTCATCCCGCTCTCGAAGCGTGGTCTGAGCGGTTACTCAAAAGCATGTTGCCCGCAGAACGACGTCGCATGATTCGTGCCGAAACGGATGAAGACTACAATGCAGTTTTGACGATGGCACTCCAGCGCATCATTCCGCAGCACCCCCAATTTATGGCGACGTTGCGTGCAGAACCCACTCCTCCCCGCGATGATGCGACTGCTGGTGGCAAAACCTATGCCACATTTGAAGCAGTCGAATATATCGCTGCCCAAACAATTCAAGCGACAATCGAGAACGATATCACCAATGATGATGATATTTTTGGGTCGGGGGGCGAGGCAGTATTTGCGGTCGAATTGGCCTTGCGGGAAAGTAGCGCCCAAATTGCCACATTTGAGACGCACTTACTCGCCGCTGGATTACGTCAGAGTACGATTCGCCGCAAAACTCAGGCCTTGTCTGGTTTGGCGCAGTTTTTGGCACGCTACTACACCAAATCATTGGCCGATGTGACGTATGCCATGTATGATGAATATCTGTTTTTTCATTATCCACGGCACCACACCAATCGCGCCGCCCGCGGCGTGCGCACGTTGATTAGCACGTTGCGTGAATTTTATCAGTATCGTGCCCAAACCGGTGATTCGCGGGCACTTGCCGCAGCTGACGCCATGTATGCCTGTCGTGCCCAAGCTGAACAGGTATTGGCGTTATTAATCCGCATCCAACAATATCCGCACGAACTCACCGCGTTGGTGGTTCACTTATTTGCACCGTATACTGCATGAACACAATCAACTATCATATTGCCTTACCACAGCGCCGCGCACATTTAATCGACGTCACCATTACCATCGCATCTCCGGCGTTAAACATTGATTTGCAGATGCCGGTCTGGACGCCAGGCTCGTACCTCGTACGCGAATATGCGCGCCACGTGCAATCTTTTTCGGTCAGTCAAGCGGGGCAAGCGTGTGCGTGGTCCAAAACAGACAAATCGACGTGGCAGATTCAGCCCTTGCGTGCCGAAGAACCGGTGACGGTGCACTACCAAGTGTATAGCTACGAACTCACCGTGCGGACGAACCATGTTGATGATAGCCACGCTTTTTTCAATCCGGCGGCAGTCTGTATGCAACTCGTCGGGTATACCGGCGTATTGCCGGTGCAGGTGATTACTCCACGTGATTGGCAGGTGGCCACCCAACTCGAGTTGCAGGGCGACGTGCGCCAGTCAGCAGATACGGCGGTATGGACGTATACTGCCACGGATTATGATAATTTGTATGATTCGCCGTTTGAATGTGGTACGCATCAGATGGTGCGGTTTTTTGTTGCTGATATCCCGCATGATGTGGCAATTTGGGGGCATGGCAATGAACAAATCACCACGTTGATCCGTGATATAGAACGGATTGTGGTAGCGACACAGCAGCATTTTGCGCATGTACCGTACCAACGTTATTTGTTTATTTTGCACCTTGCCGATGGCATGTATGGTGGGCTTGAGCATTGCAACAGCACCGTCTGTTTGTGTGATCGCTGGGGCTTTGCCAAACCACGTGATTACGAACGGGTGTTGGGGTTGATTACCCACGAATTTTTTCATACTTGGAATGTCAAACGCATCCGCCCGGCCCCACTCGGTCCGTTTGATTATGCCCACGAAAACTATACGCGTCAGCTGTGGTTGGCTGAAGGGGTGACGTCGTACTACGACAATCTCATCATGTGTCGGGCTGGATTGATTTCACCACAACGCTATCTCGATGTATTGGCCGAAGATATCACTAGTGTGCAACGTACCCCTGGCCGTCAGCTACAAAGCCTAGCTGAGGCGAGTTTTGATGCCTGGATCCGCTATTATCGACCTGACGAAAACAGTCCGAATGTGAGTGTATCGTATTACATCAAAGGCGCAGTGGTGGCGTTTGCACTCGATATGGCGGTGCGGCATTGGAGCAATGGTGCCCGTAGTTTTGATGATGTCTTGCGTGTGCTGGAAGATCGCTACCCGCTCCAGCTCCCTGGCATCCCCGAAGACGATACGATGGTGCGAGTGATTAGCGATGTGGCGGGTGTAGCTGTGAGTGTCGTTGCTGAATTTTTTGCTGATTATATCTATGGTACGCGCGAACAAGATTGGGATGTCATCTGTGCCACCGTCGGCTTGCAACCGCGCTGGCATTTGGGTGATGAGCCGGCAGTGACGATGGGCGCCAAGCTCCGCCAAGATGATACCCGGTTGGTGATTGCGTCGTTGACTCCTGATGGCCCGGCCCAGCGTGCGGGGCTGGCCCCGTTTGACCAGATTATTGCCATCAATAATAATCGGGTAGATGCCAACCGCATCAAGGCGCGCCTACAAGAATTAGCTCCCGATACATTGATTGACGTAACGTATTTTCGCCGGGATGAATTGCGGCAGTGTCGAGTACTCCTCGCGGCCACGCAACCAACTGCGCTGACGTTGTTGAGTGTGGCTACGCCGAGTGGTGCACAAGCGCAGCAATACCAGCAATGGCTGGCCATGCCAGTCCGACAGGAGTAACGCATGCCAATAGTATTGGTTGTCGATGACGAGACGCCGCTCCGTGATTTGATCCGCGCTTACCTCGAACGTGATGGATATACGGTGGTCGAAGCGAGCACCGGCAAGGAAGCGCTCTCCGCTGCCGCTTTGCACAATCCTGATATCATCGTGCTCGATTTGATGATTCCCGAAATCGATGGGACTGAAGTCTGTCGTCGGATTCGTGCGAGTTCCGATGTGTATATCATCATGTTGACGGCCAAAGCTGACGAGGTCGACCGGGTAGTTGGGCTAGAAGTAGGTGCCGACGATTATCTCACCAAACCATTTTCGCCTCGCGAATTAGTCGCACGTGTCCGGGCGTTGTTGCGCCGGCCCCGTGCGCAAGTGGTGGTAGCGCGGGTATTGCGCTTTGGTGATTTGACGATTGATGTCGATGGCCATGAGGTGCGCGTCGGCAACGACGTCATCACCTTGACTGCGACCGAGTATCGTTTGATTGCGTTGCTTGCAAGCACGCCTGGGCGCATGTATAGTAGGGCACAATTGCTCGAACATGTCTGGGGATCATCGTATTATGGTGATGACCGCGTCGTCGATGTACACATTGCCAACGCACGGCGTAAAATCCAAGAAAATTCTACTGAACAGCCGTTTATCGAAACGGTGCGAGGGGCGGGATATCGCTGGCGGCAATCATGAACACCCTGCGTATGCAACTCTTTTGGGCACATTTCATCGTGATTGTGGTCACCATGGTGATGTTTATGGCCACGGTTTATTTGGTGACGCCACGCATTCGCGACCATTTGGAGCGCCAAGAACAAACAGGCCAACCGACGACTGCTCCTCGGCCAGGAAATGGTCGTCAGACACAACCATCCAAGATGCTCCCGCAACGCGTCTATGATGCGGCAGTCTGGCAAGCGACATTGATTGCGTCAGGGGTAGCGAGTGTGGTGGCATTGCTGGTCAGTCTGGTGTCGGCACGAGTGATTGTGCGCCCCTTGCATAGTGTGATTACGGCGAGTCGGCGTGTGGCAGCGGGCGACTTTCGCCAAATCGACGTGCCTAATGGTGCTCGTGAAATTCGTGAATTGGCGTTGCAGTTCAACCATATGGCAGCTGCCCTTAAAGACGCCGAGCAACGTAGGGCTTCCTTGATTGGTGATGTGGCGCACGAACTTCGTACGCCACTTGCGTCAATCCAAGGCTATGCCGAAGGGCTCATCGATGGCGTCGTGTTGCCGCACGAAAAAACCTATACCATCATCCGTACCGAGGCAGCGCGGCTTAGTCGCTTGGTTGACGATTTACAATCGTTGTCACGGGCCGAATCTGGTTCGTTGGTGATGCAACTTGCCCCCCATGATTTGAATGCAATTGTTGACCGCGTGACAGACTTGCTCCAAAGTCAATTCAAAGAAAAACAAATCACGGTGACAGTTACACATCAACATGACTCTGAGCCGGTGCATTGTGACAACGACCGGATTAGCCAAGTGATTGTGAATTTGTTGGTCAATGCCATGCGGGCCGTCAGTATCAACGGTAATATTCACGTCACCACCATGCATCAGCAGCACATGGTCTGTTGTGTCGTCAGCGATGATGGAATCGGGATTGATGCAGCCCATCTGCCCCATCTTTTCGAACGCTTTTATCGTGTCGACCCGTCACGCACCCGTGCGACGGGAGGTGCGGGGGTCGGCTTGACGATTGCCCGTGCAATTGTAGAATCCCACGGTGGTACGTTGACGCTACAGAGCGCAGGGCTCGGACGTGGGGCGCAGGTAACGTTGGCATTGCCACGGGCATAGGGCGAATAGCGGCGAATGAATTCGCCGGCATGATTCGCCCTTACATTCGCCGGCATGATTCGCCCTTACATTCGCCGGGATGATTCGCCCGTGCATTCGCCGGCATGATTCGCCCGTGCATTCGCCGGCATGATTCGCCCGTGCATTCGCCGGGATGATTCGCCGGGATGATTCGCCCGTGCATTCGCCGGGATGATTCGCCGGGATGATTCGCCGGGATGATTCGCCCCTGCATTCGCCGGCATGATTCGCCCCTGCTTCCGACTTCGGTTTTAATTCGCTATTGCGACGTGAAACTGGATGGCACTCGGCCATGGTCGTTCCCCACTTTGATAAAATTCTCTATTGCCACGCACATACCCTGTATAATCTGTGGCGATGAATTGGCGTGGGTCGCTGCCCGTATAGGCACACCAGGCCGCAAAAAGCTGGGGGCTGACGGTGGCCATGGTATGCGGGTTACGCCAAAACATTTCCCAATACCCTGCCAAAAATTCACCATCGCTTTGAAACACGTACGGATGTCCGAGGGGCATGCGACCATCACTCGGTGGTCGCCCATGATACCAAGCCTGATAGCAGTGGTATTCGGCGCGCTTGCCTGCCGCAAAATCTGCCAATTCATTGGCAGTCATGCCGGGCAATTCACCGCGGCAGACGGTGGTTTTTTGGATGCGCATTGCGGTGCCATCAAGCATATGCCCGAGTTCGTGTAATAGCGGGCAGACATTGGGTGTGGGAGTGAAAAATCCTTCGTAGAGGCGTTCGACCTGGAGCATAATGCGATGCTCTTCGACGCTATAACACCCCCCACCGACGCCACCAGCGCGGGTATAACTCTGGGCGTCAGTATATAGATGGAATTGCGGATTGCTGGCAATTAATGTTGCAAGAATATCGGGTCGGCGCCAAAAACAGAGTAATAACTGCCCTGCAATTATTGCCCGCATGCTCAATGTGGCGGGGATAACGGTACGGGCACGAAAAAGCATAATTTGTAGACGGGCATCACCGAGGAGCGCATTGAGTGTTGTGTGGAACGCTTGGCGTTGTGTTGGCTCAAGGTGAGGAATTAATGGCAAAAAATGTCCGAGTGCATCGAGCTCTGCAGTCGTGTCAAACACCAACCCTGCGAGTGGCACGCGATACCCCGCCCCGTAGTAATTGACTAATTCGAGCCAGCGCGTACTGAGGGTGTGCACGGGGATCTGCCAGTTATTCCCGGTAATGATGGTATCAGGAGCGTAACTATGCGCTCCAATCGTCAATTGGTCTGGTGTTGCGTGTACGGCACAATGGGCAAGTGGGTAGTATGCAGGTCTGTGCATTGTGAATTCCCTGTGTGTAATGCGTGTACCTATTGTAAATGAAAAAGAGATGAGGAATATGAATTTTTCTTTGTCTAATCTTGACAAAATTAGAGGGTATTTCTCATATAGCAGGGCTATAGTGTGAATGTCGGGAAGATATTAATGGAGGTCTTGAATGACTACGGTAATGATTGTTGGAATTGTCTTGATGGTAGCACGTATTGCACTGCGGATCGGCATATTGTTGGTGGCGATTTGGGCTGGCGTACGTTTGATCGAACGCTTCCGCACCCCCCGTCCGCAACAGAGTGTCCCCGCCCTCGCCCCAGCCATGGTAGCCCCAACGACTGAACTCGCTGTCGCCACACCCGCCGCTGAAGCAACTGATACACAAGTAGGAGCATAAAATCATGACAAACACGAAACGTGATTGGATCCGCACGATTGGAATTACTGGCGCGACATTGCTTACCGTCGGTGCCTTGACGATGGGGGGCTTGTTTGCCGCCAATGCCACTGGGGTGATTAGCTTACCTGCAGGCCGTGGTGGTCAGATGATGGGTCGTCAAGGTGGCCATGGTGGTGAGATGATGGGTCGTCAAGGTGGCCGTGGTGGTGAGATGATGGGTCGTCAAGGTGGCCGTGGTGGTCAGATGATGGGTCGTCAAGGTGGTCGCGGCGGCCACGACGGTATGATGGGTGGCGATTTTGGTCAAGGCGGTATGATGGGCAAGCAAGGCCATGGTGGCATGATGCAATTTGGTGGCCAAGCCACTGCTGCCGATGCCCAAGTATTGCAACACACCTTACATATGCTCCAACAAGAACAAGCCTTGGCAAGTGCCTTGGGTGCAAGTAACCCTACTGCCAAAGCGATTGCCGCGAGCCGGGCCACCGATATTACCACCATCACCAATTGGCTCAAAACTTGGTACCCCAACGAAACGATTCCTACGGCCCCAAGTGCGAGTGGTACCGTGGTTGAATTACGCCAAATGATGCAACACCACGATTTGCAGATCGATCAAGTTGTTACAAACGGGAAATTCGACCATCCCGAGTTGCAGAAGTGGTTGACTGATTCCCTCAAGCAACGAGCAAACGATGTGAGTGCCTTGTTTGGTGCCCAAACTTCGTAATCGATGGTAAGACTTCAAGATCCCCCGCTATGTGTCGCGCATAGCGGGGGATCTTGTTCATAACATGACAGGTCAATCGAGGAAGTTTTGGGTGGATATTGAACGCACCGTTGTGCCAGGTTGGGCTGACGCTTATGGGATGGCCATGTTATGTAGCCAAACAACAACCCCATACCCCCTTCTTTCTGTTTTTTTGTCATGAAACATAATTCAAATAATTTTGAACGATATTTTTCGACAAAAAACACAAAGATATTCCTCACTCCCCCGGTAGCTGTTTTTTTGACCATGAAACATAATTCAAATAATTTTGAAATATATTTGGCGACAAAAAAAGGTACTATACTCCCCCGCTCCCTGGTTGCTATTTTTGGTCACGAAAATAATTCAAATAATTTTGAAATATATTTGGCGACAAAAAAACACTACCATACCCCCCCTGCGAATCTCCAATGTTCCGGCGCGCACAATCGTGAACAAGTGCACGCCACGTATTGCGCAAGCGCATTTCAGCTGGAGCATATTGCTCCACTGGGAATGGGGGGGAATACTGACGGGATGTCGTCGTTAGCCGAGGTATATTTTGGGTTGGATACTCACCCGCCATTGTTCGGCGACTTGGGCCGCTTCGATGAGGAGTGCTTCTTTCCAAGGGCGGGCCATCAATTGGAATCCCACCGGAAGCCCTGCTTTGGTATAGCCGGCTGGAATGCTAATCGACGGTAAGCCACTCAAATTGGCAGCAAAGGCAAAGCGCATGATTTCGAAGGTGCTACTGAGATCGCTCATTCCTTGGTGGATTGATGCGGCATCAATAATCGGGGCAACGAGACCAGCAGTCGGTGTGGCAATCATATCGACAGTCGTAAATAGTTGGCGGAGTGTTGCGGTAAAGCTCGCCCGGGTGCGTTGGGCATGCGCAATATCGGTGGCGGTGAATTCACGCGATAATGCGAGTGATAAGCGTGTTTCGTCGGTCAAGAGATGTCCATGTTTTGTGAGTTGCGTACCAAGCCCGTTGAGCATTTCGCTGGTAATGATGATGGTATGAGCGACGCGGGCTGCTTCGAGCCCGGGCACGGTGATTTCACGTAATTCAGCGCCGGCAGAGCGATAATAGTGCAACATACTGCGGCAATGCGAGACGATTTCGTTATCGGCATGTTCAAACCACGTCGGCATATAGCCAATCGTCATCCCGCGCAAATCACGCCGCCCCAAGTTCGGTACCACTGGCAACGGTTGGTTATGCGTGGCGGGGTCGGCGGGGTCGCTCCCGGCCATACAGACGTAGGCGCTAGCGATTTCGGCGGGGTAGGGGGCAATCGGCCCCGGATGTGACATACTCCAAACTATCCCCGCACTGTCGTGTGACGATATCCGTCCATAGGTGGCTTTGAGCCCTATCATCCCACAAAACGCCGCGGGGATGCGGATCGAGCCACCGCCATCGGCCCCAAGCGCAATTAATGCGAGTCCACTCGCGGTGGCAGATGCACCCCCACCCGAGCTCCCTCCAGCGGTATGATCGGGCTGGTAGGGGTTACGGGCAGGACCGTGGGCCCGGCTCGTACCAACG
Organism: uncultured Chloroflexota bacterium; assembly: GCA_937876225.1. Classification (GTDB taxonomy): domain Bacteria; phylum Chloroflexota; class Chloroflexia; order Chloroflexales; family Roseiflexaceae; genus UBA965. The sequence goes on from CALFIC010000025.1 coordinate 10,072, forward strand.
ACCCCTAGGCCGATTTCGTGCATTTGGCCCTTGCCAATGATGAGTGCCCCAGCCGCACGCAAGCGCGCCACTGGTGTGGCATCGGTGGGGGCTGGCGTGGCCCCGAGGAACGACGTGCCGCCACCGGTGCGGTAATTCATAACCGAAAATTCATCTTTGATTGAAACCGGAATCCCATCCAATAGCCCCAATGGTTGCCCAGCGGCATAGCGGGCCGTAGCCACCTCGGCATCACGAAGCAACGCAGCATCATCATAGGCAATAAACGCATTGAGCAATTGATAGTCTGGGTGATTACGTTTGGCAATAGTGGCTTCGGCGACGGCGAGGGGTGTCATGGTGCCGGCGCGGAACGCATTGTGCAAATCATTAATTGATGTCCACGGGGATACCACCGCCCGCGTTGCCATGTTGACGGTGTGCGGTTCGGCCACCCGTGCGGCCGACCAGCTACTGTGCATATCGGGTTCTGCTAAGGGCGTACTACTATCTATTTGCTGGCGATAGGCGGTGACACCGGCACTGGTGAGTAATCCTGGTGCGAGCAATCGCCGTGTATGCGGGTTTTCGAGCAAAAAACGTAATAATTTGAGTGCTACACCACGCAAACGAGGAAGCTTTACTGATTTGAGATCGTACATCAATATTCCTTATTTTGTTCACTAATCTATTACTTCACGTTATACCATGAATGCCAGCCGAATTTACCAATATTTTGCCAAAAAAGAACAGTAATTGCGCTTTTTAATCAAACTTCAATCTTTGCACGCCGCTCCTGCGATGACGGTAATTGTCATGTCACCTATTCACCAGCGCCCCGATGTTTTTTCAACCAAATAATAATGAATTAAATAAGGATAAAAAACGTATTGCGCGTCGTGAATAGATGCGAGACGCGATTCACTCATTGCGCACGCAACCCCTCCGCTGACCACCATGTCAGCGGAGAGGTGCAATATCCCCGCAGTATTTAGACAACCAACGCCACGCCCGAGCACCCCGGATCTGCGCCACCCTGCAAGACGCCATTGCGCATGGCGACGCCATGGACAAGTGCCATTTCGCCATAGCTTTGTGGTAGGCGCACGATTGGGTGGTATTTACGGACTTCGGCACAGATGTATTCGGGGATGCGGCCGTGACAGACGATGTTGTTGCCTTGGCAATCGACCCGCGGTGCCGCAATTGCATCGCTGATATTCATGTCGAAGTCGATGAAGTTGAGGATGGTCTGGAGCACGGCGGTGATAATCCGTGATGCCCCTGGTGCACCGACTACTAGCACTGGCTGGCCATCTTTCGAGATAATCGTTGGTGCCATGCCAGTGGTTCGCCCGACCCGCGGTGCAATCGAATTACGATGACCGGGGAAGGGGTGGAAGTTGACCATCGAATTGTTGTACATAAATCCCAACCCTGGCGTAATAATCCCCGATGACATCCCCAATGAATGCGTCAAGGCCACACACATGCCGTTTTGGTCGACTACACTGATGTGGGTCGTGTCGGGGGGCGTGGTGGGAGTATCACCAGGGGTAATCGGTTTGCCTGCATTGATATGCGCTTGCCATTCGCTGGCCCGTTGGCGTGAGGTCATCCATTCGACGGGCACCGGGCCACCACGCGGGTCACCCAAATGGGCATTGCGGTCGGTAAAGGCCGCCTTCATGGCCATCGCCACGAGGTAGATGTATTCGGCACTGTTATGCCCCAAGGCCGTCAAATTGTAGCCTTCGAGGATATTGAGGATCTCAATCACTGTTGGCCCACCGTGGGGTGCCTGCGACGTGACGATGTCATAGCCACGGTACGTGCCGCGTACTGCGTGTTCTTCGGCCACTTGGTAATCATTCAAGTCAGCGGCAGTGACATAGGAGCCATTGCTGGCCAAATCGCTACTGATTTTGGCGGCTAACTCGCCATGATAAAAATCATCTGCTCCGTGTTTGACGATATGGCGCAAGGTATTGGCATAGTCAGGATTTTTGAGGATCTCGCCTTCGTCATAGGGTTGACCGTCACGCAGATAAATCCGTCCTGATTCGGCATAGCTGGTCAAGTATTCGAGTTGCGACACCGATTCGGGGTATTTGGTACGTTTCTTCCAGCGATTGGCGAGGTGGCTATCGACCACAAAGCCGCGCTCGGCGGTGTCAATCGCAGGTGCGATGACGTCGCCCCAGCTACGGGTGCCAAAACGCTTGAGCAACGTGTCGAGCGCGAGGAGCGTGCCTGGTGTGCAAATCGAGGTATAACCTTTGTCGTTGACTTTGCCTGACAAAAAATAGCCCCAGCCGTCGGGACTAAGTCGGATAAATTTATCAACCCACATGTCGGCAGTCGCCAATGACCCGGCCAAGGCAGGGGCATCGAGCAATACTGGCGCTTCGCCTGGTTTTTGCACCAAGGCCAGGGCGTAGCCGCCAATCCCACACATTTGCGGATTAACGATGGCTTGCACAAAGGCACAGGTGACCGCAGCATCGACGGCGTTGCCGCCACTGCGTAATACTTGGGCGCCGGCCTCTACGGCAATCGGCTCTGGTCCCGAAATAACAGCACTCATGGTTGCTCCTTGGGTGTAATCGTGGTGGCAATATTGTACCACTTGATAGTGGCATCACAACACCGCTGGTGATTATCCCAGCGGTGTCGTGATGAGTAATTGCGTTGCTAGCGATGTGGTTACGCCACTGTGGTGTTTGTACAGACCACCACCATTTGGGCACTCAAATACGTATTGATGAGGGGTATTTTTTCAAAAAATGGTTGCACGAAATGGACGAGACGGGCCGGCCATTCAGGAAAAAATGTCGGTACAAAGCCGATGAAGGTGAGTTCGATCTGCTTCCATTGCGCTTGCCGACACCAATTGACGATTGCGGTACTGGTATAACTTTTTTCTTCATGCTCGATATGATATTGCGAATATTTTTCGAATAATTTGACGATTGGGTTATTGCCGTTCGGCTCCAAAATAATCAATCTGCGACAACGTTGTGAAGCGTTTTGGATGGCGAGGGCCTGGCTATCGTCGGGCAAGTGATGGAGCACCGCTCGGATAATGCCCACATCATACACGGTATCAGATAACGTACTGGCATCGAGCAAATCTGCCACACCAAATGAGATGGTCGGGAATTGTTGTTTGGCGATATCGATGGCGACTGCTGCGGGGTCAAATGCCACAATTTGTGCATCAGGGAAGTAGAGCGCGAGCTCGGCCGTATACATTCCATCACCGCAACCAAAGTCGATGATGGTGCGGGTATCGGCGGGGATAGATTTGATGATTTCACGCGATATACGGGCATGCGCGACTTTGGCTGAATAGGGTGGATTGCTCGAATAAAAATACCCCCCATGCGTCCGCATGTCTTCATTCCATATCTCAATTTGACGCTTTGTGTATTCGTGCATATATGATTCCTATTAATTATTTGGTCGCGAAATCGATACGTCCGGCAAATCCGCATTGATGATGCCGTTGCGTACAATCGCCGAACGGATGAGGCGCGGGCGCTGTTTGACTTCGATAACGATTTTGCCAATATATTCACCCAGCACGGCGATGCCTAACAAATTGATTGATCCAAAAAACAAGACCATCAACAAGACGGTTGTCACCCCTTGGGGGACATATGCAGGGAAGAATATTTTGACAATGATACTGACCAACATGCAGAGTACCGCAGCAATGGTCAATACGACACCACTCGTGCTCAGTAAGTTGAGTGGCGCATTACTATACGAAAAAAACGCCATCTTGGCCCAATTCAGGTTTTTGATGAAGCTATTCGTACTTACACCAAACATCCGCTCTGGACGTATATAATCGACGCCGGTCTGCTTAAATCCCATGTATGCGCGTAAACCGCGCAAAAACAAATCACGTTCATTGCTGACCAGTAGCCATGCCATGACCTTTTTGTCGATAAGTGAAAAATCACCAGCATCGCGTGGGATCGGTATATAACTAAACGCAGCAAATACCCGATAAAACGCTTTGTAGAGGATTTCCCATCCCCATGGCATTTCGCGCCGGATGCGGCGCCCATAGATGACATCGTAACCAGCTTCCCATTGTGCATAGAATTCAGCAATCAACTCAGGAGGGTCTTGCAAATCGCCATCAAGGAATACCACGGCGTCAGTGGAGGCAAGCTCCATTCCACTCCGGAAGGCCATCTGGCTGCCAAAGTTGCGACTATGCGAAATCCCCAAAACATTGGGGTCATTGGCACTAATCGACTGAATCACCGCAAGAGAATCATCGGGGCTACAGTCGTTGACGAAAATAATCTCATACGGGCAACCGATTTTTTTGAAGGTGTCGGTTAATCGTCGGTACATGAAAGGAATCGCTTGTGCATCTTTGTAGCAGGCAATAATCGCACTTACGCTTCGTTTGCGGGTCGCTGCGGTCCGTTTGGACATCTGAATGAAATCTGCATCTGACAATTGTTCAATCCAAGTTTTGGTGGCAATCAGCCCTTGTTCGAGCGAAATTTCAGCTTTCCAGCCAATATCACTCTCGGCTTTGCGGGGATCTGAATACCATTCCACCAAATCCCACTGTCGCGGGGGCATAGTGGCAAACACCGGATCGCCTGTGAGCTTAAACAATCCTTTCGTTTGCAACGCTAATTCGCGAATCGTGGTCGCTTGTCCGGTGCCAATATTGTAGGCTTGACCGTACATGTTGGGGTTCATTTGGGCTGCGACGAGGATAAATGCGCGACAGACATCGTCGATATGCACAAAATCCCGCGAAATATCGCCCCGTACAAAATCAGGATACGTGCCGCGTAGGGCGTTTATCAGCAGATTTGGGATGAGGCGGGCCGTGTCTTCGAGTGGTCCATAGACCGAATATAAACGCAAATTTACCACCGGTAATTGGCGGAATTTGCCACAATACTGCAAATAATTCGATGTGGCTACTTTACTCAAGGCATAGTGGCTGTTGGGTTGCAGTTCGCCGTCTTCGGATGGTGCACTACAATTGGTGCCGTATTCCGAGCTACTCCCGGCATGGACAAATGCCGCAAATGGGCGTTGACTGAGTTGCTCAACAAAATCAACAACTGCAGTATAGTTGGTACGTTGAATCAGGGTTGCGTTGTTTTCGAATGAATACGCACCGTAGGCAGTACAATTAAAAACTGTTTGCGGCACAACGGTACTGAGCAAATTGCGTACCGCCGCACTATCAGTGATGTCCACTTCGACGACCTGTTCCGATGGTACATCATTTAAGCGCCAGGTGGGGTATTGCCGTACCACCGCATAGACGTCTTTGCGGACCTGTAAAAGCTGCTTAAACAAATTTGCCCCAATGAAACCACCAGCGCCAATTACAATAATCGGGCCACGCAACGCGTTAATCATCGTTTCGTTATTCATATATCCCCAAACAACTACGAATGGCTCCAGGTGTTAATTGACTTTGTTGGCGTAAATAGGTCTGTGATCCATACGCACCGATATCAAGTCCAACTGCATGCATGGAATGAAATTCTCCCACAGCAATCCCGTGTGTGGCACAATAATAGAGCAACATATGGGCTAATCCGCCATGACTGACGTGCTCTTCTACCACAATTAATTTGGCGCCACGCGCAATTTGGGTGATAACCGCAGGTGGGAGTGCATCATGGGTCAGGGGTAATTCACTGACCACCCACACACTCGGGCGTTGTGCTACGGGCAAGTCTCGACAGGTGCTCCATACCATACCGGCAATGGGTCCGGTCGCAATAATAATCGCTCCATCTCCCGCAAGTAATTGGCGCCACGGTTGATAGACAGGTGTTGTTTCACCATTTGGCAACTCGCCTCGGCCTAGCCTGATATAACACGGACCTGGGCGATGTTGGGCGGCCTGGATTACTGCCGGTACATCTTCGTCGAAACAGGGCACATAGACATGCATATTGGGGAGCGCCAAGAGCACCGCATAGTCATCGACGGCATGATGCGTCGGTCCCATGACCCCGTAACCATACCCGCCTCCATTGCCGATAAGGCGTACCGGCATATTGTGCAGACACACGTCGTTGCGGATTTGTTCAAATGGGCGGGCAAAACAAAACGGCGCAATACTATAGCACCAGACATCCCAATTATCTTTGGCGAGGGCTGCTGCTACTGAGATCATGTTTTGTTCGGCTACTCCAGCATTGATAAAGCGTTCCCCCATTTGGGCTTGGAGCGGTTCGAGTGCCATAAACCCCAAATCACCCGTCAAAAAAAGCATGTTGGGGTTGGTACTAATATCGACCAACGCGGCACACAATTCTTTTCTCATAATGACCTGCTATGGAAGTAATCGAGTGCGCCAGCTAATTGGTCGGGTGAAATCGGTAAATAATGGCTTTGCAACGTATCCGCTAAATCGGGTAACCCATGCCCTTTGGTGGTCTGGAGTACGATTACTTTGGGGTGTTGGGCAGGTAGCGTGAGGGCATGACTAATTTGGACCACATCATGGCCATCAACAATATGCAAATCGACTGCAAACGGTGCTAATTTGTCGTATAGGGGGTACATCGAGGCTACGTCACGAGTGCTGCCAAACCCTTGCCAGCCATTGTGATCAATCAAAATTGTTAAATTGGTGAGTTGGTGATGACTCAAAAAAATCAACGCTTCCCATGTTGAGCCTTCTTGCCATTCGCCATCAGAGGTGAGGCAATAGGTTTGATTCCCGTTTTGACGGAGTTTTTGCGATAAAGCAAACCCTGCGGCGAGGCTTAGTCCATGTCCTAGACTCCCCGTGGCAAAGGGGATGGCAGGGATTTTGTTGGCTGGTGGGTGGCCGGGTAACGATGTGCCATCTTGGTGAAAGGTGCTGAGCCATGCACTAGGAATGATGTCGTTGGCCGCAAGTACGGTATAGAGTGCCCCAGCCGCATGCCCTTTGGACAAGACAAAGCGGTCTGCTGGTTGTAAGTGTTGAAATGTAGTGTACATGCCTTCGAGACACGACAAGGTGCTCCCTAAGTGTCCCACATTGGCACGTGCATGCATTTTTAGTAGTTGTTCATGACACCACGCCAGCGTTTGTGGCATATGTACTCCCTTAGTGATTTGTTTGGGTTACTTTGCGGGCGCGAATTGATAATGATTGCGCCAGCATATTGATGAGAGGAATCCGTTCGAGTACCGTCCCGACGGCGATTACCGGTTGAATCAGTGCCGTAGGTGTCCCAGGTATTAAAAAGTCATGATATTCGACGCAAATATCATCAAATCCGGCTTTTGCTAAGCGGTCTGCAATAAACGACGCACTAAACGCCATCTCACTAGGTTCGAGGCGTGCCCATTTGCGGGCAAGCGGAATTTGAAAAATCGTTGCAATGTAGGGGTTATATAAATTCGGCTCGAGGAAGGCAAACCTGCCACCTGGCTTCAAAAGTGCATGGAGCTTACTCAGTACTTCATCGATATGATAGTACATGTGATGCAAAATGCCATTGCCGACGACACTATCAAATGCTTGATTACCGAATTGGGCATTAATCGCTGCGGTATCGGTAAAGTCAATACATTCAAATTGGAGATTTGTCGATTGATAGAGCCGTCGTGCTTCTTCAATAAACGGCACACAGATATCAGCGGCCACAACGTGTAGACCCGACCGTTGCGCAAATAAATGAGCATATTCACCGGTGCCACAACCAATTTCGAGCATTTGATGCCCAAGCGCTATTGGTTGGATAGCCTGCAAAATATGGTCAACCCGCCGTTGATTGCGCACTCGTACTGCAGCAGATGGCTTGAATCCTTGGTTGTAGCCACGGTCGTCGACGATTGACATAAAAAACTTTCGCTAACTTGAAATCCATACATTATAGTCTTATTATACCAATTTATTACCTATTCGTATCGTCGTCAGTGCATAACGAATAGGCCGGATACCGCGGATTCCCCCTATGCCCCCGAGTATCAGCCACACTATATTTGGCACAATGCTCCAGCGAATCCAGGGCCGGAACTGGAAGCTCAGTGCCGTTGCACCAGCAGGGATACGCACCGCCTGGTAGACATCATTGATGACCACCGTGGTCGTTGGGTGCCATCCGGATGTATTTTGTACGTGAGCTATCCAATCAGGGTGGAATTGTTGGTTAAACACAATCACAGAATCTTCAGATTGCGCAGGAAATTCTAATATATATTCATCGCCGTTGTCTACTTTTTTGGTGAGGCGCTGATTGGTGGGTGACTGAGGATTGTCTAGCCAAAGGTGCTGGGGTGTGGTGCTGTCGGTATGGAGTGCGTTGGCTGCTACACGTAAACAACACCCCATTCCATCTGCAGTGTGGTAGAGATACAAGCCATCGACACGTTTGATTAATGAGAGCCCTGCAATAGTTAATGGCTTATCACTCACAATGGTGCGTATGTTGGTCATCCAGAGATCATCCGCCGGTAATGGTGGATTAATGCTTCGGACAGTGCGGATGTAGCGATCATATTTGACATTGAAGCGCTTCATTAGGGTGACATAATAATCAGATTGCAGTGAACTATAGGTACCGATTTGATGGATATTGAGCACGCTCGAGAAATTTGGCTCAAGTCTCGCCGTGGGTTTGTCTGTAATCATTGCCATTAACCCATCTGGAGGGAGCGATGCGTTGATCGCGTCTGCAGTTGGAGACGAAGTGATAATATTTGCTTGGGGTTGCGTCAACAAGAGTGGTCGGATCAAAAATTGTGTACTACAGAGCAACACACCACAAATTAATACTGTCCGCCATTTCATATGTGGAATCAGCATGGCAATTGTTACACCAGTGAGAATCAATAATTCTATCCCAACAAATCGCCACTGGATAGGTATCTGATACCAACGGGCAAATGCTAAGGTTAGTCCAATGTATTGCAGTCCTGCTCCCATCGTAATCAGTGCGATTATGGGGGTTGTTCGTGTGAATACCGTATAGAGTCCGTAAATTGCAATAATGAGCAATGGAATTTGTTGTGCTCCACCACTATATAGCACCGAACGGGATAATTGTGGCATACCATGAAAGTACCCAAATGCAAAAACATCTTGGCGCACACTAAACACCACTGCAATAACGAGCCATACCAGCCACCCCCAGACATGCCGCCATTGCGTGGTGATACCGATTATTACGAAAATAAGCAGTATCAACGTACTATATTCCGCTTCTAATGGGTAGATTGATTTGGTGAATGTGGTAATGGGTTGTAAAACATCTATTAGACCAAATGAAAAAATAGTGTCTAGTAATTGTTTTACTGTTGTGATATTTGCGACGGATCCGATAAAAAATTTTGGAGTAATTTGTTGACGTAATATTGATAATCGCGAGGCAGTGATTAAATCGAGTAGTAACGGCAGTGTACATATGCCACCGAATCCCACTGCGACACCGCACGTGCCGATGTAGCGCCAAAGTGTCGCGTAATTGGTGCGGAGGTGCCACAATTGCAGACAAAAATAGCCAATTAAAGGATAGCCTAAATGAACAACTAATTGCGGATATGCCGTGTAAATCAACGAATAGAAGGCAAATGCCACAAGCAATATCGACCAGCGTGATTTTGGTTGGTGGCGAATACGGTGGAGCCCATAAAGGAGTGCCATTCCCCATGTGGTTGGGGCAATAAACATGGGAAAGGTGTTCCAAAAAAAGAATGATGGGGTGAATGCAAGCAATAATCCGGCTAATAATGCGACACCTGGATTATTACTGACATTATGAGCATAGAGCAACCCAAACAACCCTGCTGTATATACTAACAGTATAAAGAGTATGGTGAGATAGACATACGGATCATGAATTACCCCCATCAGTATCCAGGTTATGACATACGATGGGCTAAATCCTCCAGCTTGGGATATTGATCGTCCAAATTCGAGACTGTTTGTCCATAATCCGAGCCATCCAGATCGAGGTGCGTGTAGTTGAAAATTGACTTCTGGAATGTAAAAAGAAATGTAATCACTAAAGAGTGTTGTTTCGGTATATAGCGACTGTTGCCCTGGTTCGAGATTTGCATACGTGAATGGCCTGAATGGTAAAATTACATGGTGTGACAAAAATATTGGGGTAAACCATGCGAATATTACTACGCTATAGACAAGTAATGGACGTTGATACCACCAGCTCCCGTGACGCCGAATTGCTTCCCATCTGTGCTGGATAATTAATGGAATTTGTGGGCTTAATGCGATTTTTGAGGAAATGATAGCGGTAATTGTATGAACGTTTTTGTAAATTATGCATCCGAGCATTATATTTACGATTGTGCCGATAATAACGAGTAGCCCAATAATAAAATAATTGGTAAGGAATAAATTGAAAAAATGTATAGACATAATTAGTCCCCGAATATTTTACATTACATGAGAACATAGTATAGCACAGCTTACTTTACGGATTAACTATTGCATGATCCAAAATCACCATAGACCATCAATGAAACTTTCGTTGATGAAATGCCGCCGCTCATTCCGCGAGCGCAATTAATGAGAATAGGGATTTCGTACATAACGTACATTTATGTTATTGAGTAGATAGGAGTAGTTTTTGCATAGGGAATGATTATATGAATGAAATCACAATCTATCTGCATAATTATGCAATCCATGTATAATCAGCGCAGACGTTTTTTTTGTTGGGCAGCATCATGCATACACGTGAGCAAATTCGGCTAACAGAACTCGCCGGTTGTGCCGGCTGAGCGGCCAAAATGGGGCCGGGTGCCCTGCACGATATGATTGCGCAACTACGCTTCACCAGTCACCCTAATTTGTTAGTAGGGCTCGGCAAAGCGGATGATGCGGCGGTATACCAGATTAATGCCACCCAGGCATTGGTCCAGACCGTCGACTTCTTTCCGCCGATTGTCGATGACCCCTACGACTATGGCTATATTGCGGCGGCCAACGCCCTGTCCGATATCTATGCCATGGGCGGTACGCCCATGCTGGCCCTGGCCATCGCCGCCTTCCCCGATAATTTGCCAGCCTCAATTACCAGTCAAATCTTGCAAGGGGGCATCGATGCCGTGGCAGCCGCCGGCGCCGTGGTGGCTGGTGGGCATACCATCGTCGACCCCGAACCCAAATACGGCTTGTGTGTGACGGGGATGATTGATCCAGCCCGCGTGGCCCGCAAAAGTGATCTCCGTATCGGTGACATCATGGTGCTGAGCAAACCCCTCGGCACCGGTATCATCACCACCGCCGCCAAACGCAATCAAGTCGACCCTGATGCTTATGCTGCAGCGGTGGCGTCGATGAAGCAACTCAATGCCAGTGCTGCCCAGCTGGCTATGCGCCATGGGGTGGTCTGTATGACCGATATCACGGGGTTTGGGTTGCTGGGGCATGCCAGCGAAATGGTGCACGAGAGCGGGGTGGCGATGCGCATTCATGCTAGCCAATTACCGTTGCTCCCGACAGTGCGAGCGCTGGCGGATGCTGGCGTCGTCCCTGGTGGCCTGGCGCGTAATCGTATGCATCTGCTGGCCGATGGCACGTTGCAACTTGCGGCCGATGTGCCGCCCGGGTTGCTCGATATCGCCGTCGACCCTCAGACATCGGGAGGATTGTTGTGTGCGGTGGCGCCAGCGGCGCTGGCCGGCTTGTTGGCAGACGCACAGCAGGTGGGGCTGACGTTGACGGTGGTGGGTGAGGTTGTTGCTGGGCGCGGCGTGGCGCTAGTCATATAACAGAGACACGAAAGAGGATTGTGATGAGTCAAGTACGCTTGAGTAATCGACTGAGCCGGTTGACCCCTTCGGCAACCACGGCATTGGGAGGCAAAATCGCCGCCCTCAAAGCCCAAGGGATTAATGTGATTTCGTTTGGCGCCGGTGAGCCCGACTTTGCCACCCCCGATGCCCTCAAAGCAGCGGGTATAAAGGCCATCGAAACCAATCAAACCAAATATACTCCGATTGGTGGCCCAGCCGAATTACGCAAAGCCATTGCCGACCGTGTCAGTGGCGAAAGTAGTGTGCGCTACACCGCTAACCAAATCTCGGTGACCAACGGCGCCAAAGAAGCCTTGTTTCTCGCTTTCTTGGCGTTGTGTGACGAAGGCGATGAAGTCATCATCCCCGCACCATACTGGGTGAGCTACGTCGACCAAGCCAAACTCTCGGGTGCCACCCCGGTGATTGTCGAAACGACTCAGGCCCAAGGGTTCCGCATGTCGGCGGAACAACTCGCCGCCGCCATCACCCCACGCACCCGCGTGCTGGTGCTCAATTCGCCATCCAATCCTACCGGCGCAGTCTATTCGGCCGACGATTTGGCAGCGATCGCCGCCGTGATTCGTCAGCACCCCCAGATTGTGGTGATGAGCGACGAAATCTACGACGCTATCATTTACACCGAATACACCCGCTGGCTCCAAGTGGCGCCCGATTTGGCACCACAGACGCTGGTTATCAATGGCGCATCCAAGGCCTGGGCCATGACGGGCTGGCGGATGGGGTTTGTGGCGGGGCCACAAGCCATCATCGATGCCATCAAAGGCATCCAAAGCCATTCGACGTCACACACCTCATCCATCACCCAAGCCGCAGTCTTGCCGGCCTATGATGGCAGTGTCGACATGAGCGCTGAAGTCTCTCGCATGGTGGCGGCCTTCCGCGAGCGCCGTGATTTGATTGGTGAATTGCTGACTTCGATTCCGGGTGTATCATTGAACATGCCCGATGGCGCGTTTTATGTGTTCCCCGACATCAGCGGCTTGCTGGGTAAGCCGTTGGCATGTGGCGTAACCTGCCACACTGACGAGGAATTTGCGGCGGCCATGCTCGACCATGCCCACATTGGCGTGGTCGGTGGCTCGGCCTTCGGGGCACCAGGATTTATCCGCATGTCGTACGCCACCAGCAACGCCTTGATTCGCGAAGGGATGGCGCGTTTTGCCAAGGCCGTAATCGGCTAAGAATGTCGTTTTGGGGCGCTGGTGTCTGCCAGTGCCCCCCAAGCAAAGAAGGTCTGCCATGTTGTATGAATTACGCACCTATTGGGCCAACCCCGGCAAAGAAGAATCAATGCATCGGCGCTTTGCGGTGCACACCGACCATCTGTTCCGCAAGCACGGCATGACGGTGGTGGCCTACTGGATCCCCGAAGGTGGGCGCGAATTGCACGGCGACTTGGTCTATTTGTTGGCGCATGTATCGCAAGCGACGTATGACGCATCATGGGCAGCCTTCCGGAGCGACCCCGTCTGGCAAAAAGCCAAGGCCGACAGCGAAGTGGATGGTGTTTTGGTAGAAAAGCTCGATAGCGTACTGCTACGATCGACCGTCTACTCGCCCCTGAAGTAACCAATCGCAGTCCTTATTCACGTCTGGCGCGGCACTGTTTTTCACAAAAAAAGAAAGTGAACGGTCATGCATGTATTGATTATCGGGGGGACGGGCAACATTAGTCGGGCCATCGTGCGCGTGTTGCTCCGTGAGGGACACAAGGTCACCATCTACAATCGTGGGCAACGCATCGATGCGCCACCGAGTGACGTCGAGGTGCTGTTGGGCGACCGCCGTGATCGGGCGGCCTTTGAAGCCGTGCTCCAGACCCGTTCGTTTGATGTGGCTATCGACATGATTTCGTTTACGGCAGATGATGCGGCCTCGACCCTGCGGGCCTTGCCCAATGTGGGCCACCTCATCCAGACCTCGACGGTGATGACCTATGGCCCGCCATTCACGTCACTCTACCAAGGGACCGATGCCCCCTTGAATGGTCGCCACGACGGTGGCTATGGCGCAGGCAAAGTTGCTGCCGATGAATTGTTGCTGGGGCAGAGTGCCAGCGGTGTGCCCGTCACCATCGTCAAGCCGTCGTTTACCTTTGGCCCCGGGCATCCCCTCTTCCGGCAGGTCGATTGGAGCATGCGCTGGCTCGACCGCCTCAAAAAGGGCAAACCGATTATCGAAGCCGCCGAAGGCCTCAACTACTTCCAATTTTTGCCGTCGGCCGATGCCGCCGAAGCCTATGTGGCCCTGTGTGGCCTGACCGCTGCCCACGGTAAAGTGGTGCATGTGGTCAATCCCCAAGCGACTACCTGGCACGAATGGCACGGGATTGCCGCTCAAGTGCTGGGTGTGCCCCTCGAAACCGTGTCGGTGCCGTGGGAGATTTTGGTCGCTGCCGATGCCCAGCGCTATAGCGCCTTGACCACCTGCCTTGGCCACAACCAAGTCTTTGCCGCCGATTCATTGTTGGCCCTCGTCCCCGATTGGAAGCCACGTGTGCCGTTGCTCCAAGCGGTGACCGAGACCATTGAATGGTTGCAACGCAACAATCAAATCGAAGACAGCGACACCGATCCCCTCGAAGACCGTATCATCGCGGCTATGCGCCAAATCAAAGGTACGTTTGCCTAAATCAGCGCGGTCTACGTCCTATTGTTGTATTGATGAAATCCTCGGCGCAGATGCGCCGAGGATTTCGTTGTGTTGCCTACAATCGATGCTGAACCAGTTACTTGCCCAGCATTGTGTCGAGCATCAAGTAGCGCGGGCGATGGCTGTCGGGCACGATAGCCGACGAGGTATCGATGCGCAATAATTGCGCGCTATCGTCGGCCTGTAACGGTGCCCAAGTGGGGATACCGGCCCCGTTGGGGTCACCGTGCGTGACAAAGTTGACATAAATCTGTTGCATTTGGTGCGACACGGCTTCGTCGGCGGCGTCCCAGGCATAGACGCTATTGGTATCGAGGTTACCCATGAAGTATTCGATATCGGCGGAGTGTACGGCACCCACGGCCATGGGGGGCGGGGGTAGTGGAGGTGTGCTGGTGTCATCGGCGCGGATGACGCCACCGGCCAGCCCGCTGACCGCATTACCCAGCTCGGGGCGCATAGCGGGGCGGGGGTGGGCATACAGATAGCGGTAGGTAGGATTGGATCGGGCCTGCAGGTCGGCCCACTTCCAGGTGCTATAGCCGATAAACAAATCACTCGAGAGATCTGTGGCCGCCAGCACTACTTCGGCGTCGCTGCTCGCAGGATAGTGTCGGAGTATATCGGTGGCCTGGTCACCAAATTGAGCCTGGACTGCGGCCTGGTAACTGGCCACGGTGGGCGGTTGGTCGTGGAGCAAAAACTGGTAGGGTACTTCGGTCGAATTCCAGCCAATCAGCAACGGCACCTGGGCATGGGCGCCACTGGCATAGAGTTGCCACGGTGATTGGGGTAAAAAATAGCCGTCAATGGTGCCACAGAAGTGCTGGGGTTGGTACGCTTGGGTGGCGTCAAGCAGGGCGCGAGCAGACATGGCGCGCAGGGCGGCCAGTGAATTCGCCCCAGCGTGCGTGGCAAAGACTACCCCGGCGTGTTCGGCATCGGCGAGGGTCATGGCGGGCAAGGCGCCCAGCAACGAGCCACTCGAGGCAATAGCGCCGGCGATGCGGTGGTTGGCGATGGGCGAGAGCAGTTGGGCGCTGACCGAAATCGATCCGGCCGATTCGCCGGCAATCGTAATCTTGCTGGGATCGCCGCCAAAGGCGCCAATCTCGCTCTGCACCCAGCCCAAGGCGGCCGCTTGGTCGAGATAGCCGTAATTGCCCGAGGCGCCATAGCCACTGGCTTGACTCAATTCGGGATGAGCAAAAAAGCCAAATACCGACAGCCGATAATTGACCGTCACCACTACCAGCCCTTGTTGGGCCAAGCGCGCCCCGTCGTAACGGGGCTCCGAGCTGTCGCCGGCCACATTGCCACCACCATAAAAGTAGACCAAGACGGGCAATGGTGTGGCGGCGGAGGTGGCTGGAGTCCAGACATTGAGGTAGAGGCAATCTTCGCTCATGTCGGGCGAGCGGAAATCCATGTCGCCAAACAGTGCCAGTTGCATCGGTCGCGGCTCAAACTGGGTAGCGAGGCGGATACCCTGCCACGATTCGACC
>CALFIC010000026.1 GCA_937876225.1 uncultured Chloroflexota bacterium
CTTCGGTGGCAATCACAACTTGATTGGCACCAGCGGTAGGGACATCGTATTCGACCAATTCTACAGTGAATTCTTTGGGCATCACCACCCGCAAACCACGTGTCATACTCATCTCCTTTATCACAATTCGTAATGCGGTTATTGGGCGGTCCAGCCACCGTCAACCACCAAATCAGCGCCGGTCATAAATGCGGACGCATCAGAGGCAAGGAACAAAATCGGCCCTTCGAGGTCACGCAAATTACCCCACCGCCCGATGGGTAAGCGGTCGATGAACCATTGGTAGGCGGCCGGGTTGTTGAGGATAGGTTGATTCATATCGGTGGCAAATGGTCCTGGGCACAAGGCATTGACCGTCACGCCACGGCTAGCCCATTCGAGCGCCAACGTGCGGGTCAATTGGATGACGCCCCCTTTGGCGGCGGTGTAGGGGGCACGTTCGGCGAGACCGACGTTGCCGAGCATCGAACTGATGTTGATGACCCGCCCCCAGCCCCGTTCCAACATTTGGGGAGCCAAGGCCCGGGCACAATAAAACGGTGCAGAGAGATTGAGGCGAATCAACTCGTCCCATTTTTCGATGGGATAGTCGACGGCAGGCTTGCGCAAATTGACACCGGCGCTATTGATCAAAATATCGACCCGTCCTACGGCAGCTGCCATCGCTTCGACTTGGGCATTGTCGCTGACATCGGCGGTGTAAATCGTTGCCTTCTGGCTCGTGTTGGCCTGAATCTGGTCGGCGAGGGTTTGGAGGGGCTCGGCACGCCGTCCCACCAAAATCACATCGGCGCCGGCAGCCGCCAACGTGTGGGCAAATACTTCACCGAGGCCACCAGAGGCACCGGTAATCAAGGCCACGCGACCGTCGAGGCGAAACAAATCAAATGGGTTGGTCATCGCATATTCCCTTTGGTAGCAGGTATCAATGTGCGCAAATGGGCCACACTCTGGGTAAACTGGGTTTCTTCGTAGACCCCGAGTGCCAAGGCCTCTTCGTCGCGTTCCCACGGCGTGCGCCAATCGTCACTCGCACTACGTACATGCTTCGCCGCAAACGCCAACAATGGCCGAAGCGCATCGATGCCATATGGCGTGGGGTAGCCTTGCCACCATTCGGGCTCAAACACGCGAATATGGCGGGCATTAATTGCCGCCAATTCGATGTTGCAGGTGGCAGTAGGGGCATGGGTGGCGAGGACATCAAACAACGCCGGCAGGTCGAGTACTCCTTGACCGAGGGCACTGCGGACCAGCAAATAGCCTTGGTTGGTCAAATAGAAAAAATAATCCTTGAGGTGCACATTCACGATGCGGTGGCCCAAGGCTTGCGCAAAGGCAATCGGGTCTTCGGCTACCGCCAGGGGATTGACGGCGTCGAGCGTCACGCCGATATATGCGCCACCGACTTCATCGCAAATGCGGATCAAATCGGCACTATTGAGATCTTGGTGGTTTTCGGGGGCAATAACCACGTTGTATTCTTCGGCCAACGGGCGCATTTTTTGCAGTACCGTGATTTGCTTGGCGAGATGTGCCTCCCAGCCACCGGGGAAGGTAGCCCGAGCACCTTCGAGCATGCCACTGAGCATGACTCGGGCGATGGGTGCCCCTAGGGCGGCCGCCGCCGGAATCAAAGTAGCCAGCATGGCTTCGTCAATCACCGCACCATCAAGCACGATGGCAATCCCCAATGAATCGGCGCGTTTGCGGAATTCTTTGAGGCCGTGAGGAGTGTGGTCTTTGATGATATCGAGGGGGATTTCGATGGTCGCCAGATTATGGTACGCTGCCAGCTCAAGTAACGAATGAGCATCGTATGGCCGCGGGCAGACTCGTGGCGTGCCTGCCCCGGCAAAGCCACAGCGCCATGGGAAGCTATAGGCAGCGAGTCCAATCGGATTTTGGCCGATATGCATTGACATGGATATACACCTCTATAAAACCAAAAGCAGGGTGTTTCATTATGATGAAACACCCCGCTCAGCCTATTTATTCCACATTGCCATTGGGGCGCAATACTGCTTTAGGAATGGCTAATTCTTCCATCGCCATGAAGCCTTCGTGCCAATCGAGCAAATCAAATTCGGTCACGAGCGGAGCGACATTGATTTGCCCGGTGCCCATCAATTCGAGAATCCGCTCCCAGGTACCGTGCAAATGACTAAACGACCCTTGCAAAGTGGCGGCTTTGGCGACAAGGCGGTCGATACTAAAACCTACCGGCGCCGGGCCCCAACCAATTTTGGTGATTTGGCCATTGGGGCGCACCATATCGAGGCTCTGATCGAGGGTTTTTGAGACACCGACGGCATCGACGACCAGATGGGCGCCAAAGCCATCACCGGCATTCAGTACTGCACTCACGACGTCTTGTTCGTCACTGACGAGTACATCATCGGCACCCATTTGTTTGGCGAGCTCGAGGCGATTGCCGTCACGGCGTAAGCCGACCACGCTAATACGGGCCACCCCGGCCAAGCGCAATACCGCAATACACATCAAGCCAATCGGGCCGGGACCCATCACGACCACATGGTCAGCAGGGCGGGGGCGACTTTTTTCGATGATAGCGTTATAGGCGACGCAGCCTGGCTCCGTGAGGGAGGCATGACTCATCGGGACGTGGGCAGGGATGCGGTGCAAAATTCCCGGCCGGCTAATCACATAATTGGCCATGGCACCATCGGCACCAAAGCCAAAGCCTTTGCGGTTGGGGCAGACGTTGTATTGACCGGCACGGCAATACGGGCAGATGCCACAGACCCACGACGCAGTTTCTGAGACGACCCGTTCGCCAACCGTAAATTCGGTGACGCCAGCGCCAACGGCGGCAATCACGCCAGAGAATTCGTGGCCGAGGATGCGCGGTCCGGGCATCTGGTGATTATCGCCTTGCCACACATGGATGTCTGTCCCACATACGCCCACGGCGCCGACCTTCATCAATACCTGGCCTGCTTCAGGCGCGGGTACTGCGACTTCTTCGATCTGGGTACGCTCGCGTGGGCCACGATAAACGAGCCCCTGCATCGTTGCACTGCTCATAGCGATATTCCTTTTGTCTGCAAAAAATGGTCTGTGGGGCGATTATAGCACGGAGCCACATCAGTGAAATGGATGCATCACTTTTTTGACGCAATCAACACAATACCGATGCCAATCAATTACCAGCACGCAGTGATTTTATATCTTACAGAACCCCTCACATACCATGAATCGATTCATGGTATGTGAGGGGTCTTGCGCACTACGATTTTTTATGAATGCAAAAACGACCAACGATCAAATGAGGCGGCTTGACCAAGGGGATTGCCCTCGTCGTCTGACACATTCCAGAGCACGACATTTTCTATCAGAAATCTGCGGCCACTCGCACTAACCCGGATCCCGGCATAGCCGGTAATATAGCCTTGGCGGGCCACGGTGTCGAGGACATACTGACGCTCTTCGCGCAGTGTTGGTTCGGCAGTCAAACGCGATGGGGTAGTACAAAACTGCGTTGCGGTCATTTCCCACAATTGCAACGCCACCGCATTACCATAATTCAAAATCGGATCTTTTTCAATACCATGCGACAACACCACAAACGGTGCGGCAAATAATTGTTGGGCGTCAAGAATAGCATCACCCAGTGGCGGTAATAACGCTTGGCCAACGACACGTTGGAACGAGCGGAGCAAATAGCCAGCATGGCGCGTGGTTTCATTATCAGTCAGCATAATTCACATAACCCATATTAATTGACATGTGGCCATACGCGTAATTCTACCGTGATGGGTTGTTCATACGTAAACTGTGCCACAAGTTGTCCTGGGGCACTATTATAGGGCACAGGAAACACTATTCTACCAAAATACCGTCGGCCAGGTTCAAGCATTTTGTATGAAAGCGGGGTTTGAACCAATTTCGTGACCTCATCACTTGTATGCCAGCTACCCTCTAAGTCAATCATTGAAAAATCGTAGACACTTACCCGACAGGCGGCACTCCCAAGTGGACGATTATTGACCACCGTAACCATACCAACCATATACTTCGTGTTTTTTGGTGCTTTGTGCCCTACGAGTAAATCATCATAAATTACATCTTCATATGTCACATCTTGCAATATTACAAAAATATCAGCAGTAGCATTACTATTCCAATATCCAACCCGCGGCAGACTCGTACGATAATGACGTAAATCAGATTCGGGCAAAATACCTGTCGTTCTCAAATAATCAGCAACCACAAACGGAGTAGGGGTAGCAGAAATCACCGGAGATTGCACGGTGCTCGTTGGTTGTGGTTGTGATTGCGTAAGCACCTCGCGGCCAAGCAGCCCTAATTGCACTTTGTAAGGGGCAGGATTCTCGGGGTGGTATTCAAAACGGGCGCGCTCAAACACTTGTACTTGATATACGTGGCCGTTAATCGTTTGTTGGTATACACCGGTAATCGGCAACCCAAAGAGCGCCATGTTTTCGGCAATCGAAAACGGACCACGCTGATGCGATGAAATCCCGTATTGGCGCCAATACGAATAAAATTCCCCACACACATATTGTCGCGTGGCAGCAAACCACTGACAATCTTTGCGCGCTGATTTGGCAATACCTGCACTGTCGACTTCATTGATGGCACCCGCAGGTGCCGTCCTTGCCCCCGTGGTATCGAACAAATAATCGCTCCCCAATAAGCCGATTTCGACGTCGTATGGGGCTTGATTGTTGGGATGTAATTCAATGCGATTACGTTCAAACAGTTGCGTACTCACCTGCACACCATCAACGGTTGTTTGACTTAATGCACCTATCGGCAACCCAAACACCATCAAGCCACCGTGGGCATCCCAATATGCGTGGATCGCACCATCAATGCAGTACCCTGTTTCAACGAAACAACGGGCAGCCGCATTGACTGGGGTAAGCCATAATCCGCTCCACACCAGACATATACAGGCAATATACATTCGCAATCGCATACGTAACTCTCTCTACAATTCATTATTTTTACATGTAGTCGTATTTTACTTCTTTTTTGCAAATTGCACACATACAAAAATCTCAAATTTGTACGAATTTAGGTAAAATAATACGGGGTTTTATCACCTGCATCAACACAGTTACCAGCACAAAAAAACCACCCCTGTGGGGTGGTAAATGGTGGGCGATAGTGGGCTCGAACCACCGACCTCATCCGTGTGAAGGATGCGCTCTGACCAACTGAGCTAATCGCCCGAACAACGTGTTGCATTGTAGCATAGCAGTAACATAAATGCAACCCATCGCCATCGACGCCTTGACGGAATCACCAATTCGGTGTAGCATAGGGCAATGTTCTTTGGCGAAGGTAATAGACATGACACGCCGTTTGCAACTCTGCAACAACTATTATGGGTATTACTTTACCGGCTCACAACTGAGACCGGTCTCTTCGCCATGAGAACCCCACGATACCAACGTGAATACCGGCGAGAGGCACCAGCCTCCGCCGGTTTTGTTTTGGGATTTGATAATCAGATACCGCAATAGCGCATTTACTCGAGCCAAGAAGAGCCAAGAAGGGAGCTTCGTATGACCATTGCCTGTCGCGGCGTGCGTGGGGCCATTACCTGCAACGCCAATACCCGTGAGGCGATTTTGGCGGCCACAACCGAACTGTTACAGGCAGTGATTGCTGCCAACGGAATCGTTGCCGCCGATGTCGCCAGTGTCTGGTTTACCACGACGGCAGATTTATATGCCGAATTCCCCGCCGTGGCCGCCCGGCAAATCGGCTGGACCGACACCGCCCTGATGTGTACCCACGAAATGAACATCCCCGGCAGTCTGCAATCGTGCATTCGCCTCATTATTCATTGGAACACCACTCTCGCCCAAGCCGACATCACCCATGTCTACCTCGCTGGTGCCGCCGTTCTTCGCCCCGACCGAGCACAGAGTAAGTAAGTTTTTTGATAACAGAAGGAGTTCATTCATGGTTGTCATCATGCAAAATGCCGCCCCCAAAGAAGATCTCGACGCCGTGTTGGCCCGTATCGCCGAATTCAATCTACGTGGCAGTGTGACCGTCGGTGAATCACAAAACATCGTCGGTATCGTCGGCACGCCTATCCCCCCCCAATTACAAGAAATGCTCGAAAGCATGAGTGGCGTGCGTGAAGTGGTGCGGATTTCCCGCCCCTACAAGCTGGCCACCCGCGAATTTCACCCCCGCGACACCATCGTCGACGTCAGTGGTGTCCTCGTCGGCGGCGGCTCATCCGTCGTAATGGCCGGTCCGTGTGCGGTCGAATCCGAAACCCAAATCATGACCGTCGCCCATGCCATCAAAAAAGCCGGTGCCCACATGTTGCGCGGTGGGGCCTTCAAACCCCGCTCGTCGCCCTATAGCTTCCGTGGTATGGGTGAAGCCGCCCTCAAATTGATGGCCAAAGCCCGCACCGAAACTGGTTTGCCCATCGTCACCGAAGTCATGACCCCCACCGACGTCGCCTTAGTCGCCGAATACGCCGATTTGCTCCAAATCGGCGCCCGCAACATGCAAAACTACCAGCTCCTCGAAGAAGTAGGTCGCTCACAGCGCCCGGTATTGCTCAAACGTGGGTTGTCTGCCACCTTCGAAGAGTGGATGCTGTCGGCCGAATACATCATGAACCAAGGCAACCACAACGTGATTTTGTGTGAGCGCGGCATTCGGACCTTCGAAACTGCTACCCGCAATACCCTCGACCTCAATGCCGTGGCCCTCGCCAAAAAACGCACCCACCTCCCCATCATCGTCGACCCCTCCCACGGCACTGGCAAATGGTATTTGGTGGCTCCAATGGCACTCGCCGGCCTAGCAGCTGGTGCCGATGGCTTGATGATCGAAGTCCATCCCGATCCCGACAAAGCCACCTCGGATGGTCCGCAGTCACTCAATCTCGACAATTTCGCGGCATTGATGCCCAAAATCACCGCCCTCGCAGGCGTGTTACACTAAGCACAATTGGTTAGATTGGCTGGGTGCAAATATACACACCCAGCCCCAAAAAGGGTGTTATGACGATCACATCAACAGAACTGGAATCCCTACGGGCGCGCTTCGAGAGCGTCCGTGGGCGGCTTTGACTGGGATTCACGCCAACAATCGATTGCCACGCTCGAACAACAAGCAGCTGACCCTGATTTGTGGAACAATCCCAGCAATGCCCAACAAATCATGCAACGCCTCACCCGTCTCAAAGCCGAAATAGCCCGCTGGGACGACGTGCATACCCGCTTCGAAACCCTCAGCGAATTCCTCAGTCTCGCCGATGATTCACTCGTCGACGAAATTACGAGCGAATACGCGCGTCTGCTCAGCGATGTCGACAAACTCGAAATCGAGGTGCTCCTGAGCGGGCGCTACGACGACCGCGATGCCTTCCTCGCCATCAAAGCGGGTATGGGCGGCACTGACGCTGCCGATTGGGCTGAAATGTTGTTGCGCACCTACACCCGCTGGGCCGAATCCAAAGGCTTCAAGTGCAATCTCGTTGACCAAACCATGGGCGAAGAAGCGGGCATCAAAAGTGCCACCCTCGAAATTCGTGGCGATTATGCTTACGGTCTCTGCAAAGCCGAAGCAGGCGTGCATCGGCTCATCCGGTTGTCGCCGTTTAATTCGGCCAATACCCGCCAAACCTCGTTTGCCCTCATCGAAGTCATCCCCGAGGTCGATGATGCCCCCGAAGTCACCCTCAAACCCGAAGACATCCGCGTCGATGTCTACCGTGCCGGCGGTCATGGCGGTCAAGGGGTCAATACGACTGACTCGGCGGTGCGTTTGACGTACAAAGCAGGTACCCCCGAACAAATCGTCGTGACCTGCCAAAACGAGCGCTCGCAAATCCAAAACAAAGAAACGGCCATGAAGGTGTTGCGCGGGCGCCTGCTCGAACGCGAACTCATCCGCCAACGCGAAGAACGTGATCGTCTCAAAGGTGCCTTCCAAAAAGCTGACTTTGGCAGCCAGATGCGTAGTTTTTATTTGCATCCCTACACCTTGGTCAAAGATCACCGCACCGACTACGAAACGAGCAACGTGCAAGCAGTCCTCGACGGTGCCATCGACCCCTTTATTGATGCCTATTTACGCTGGAATGTCGGCCGCGAATAAGCGCAGGGCACGTAGCAATATTCCCGCTTATCATTGCTTGGTACCGGTGGTACCAAGCAATGACGAGGGGGATTTTGTTTTGTAAAAATATTGCTATAATCATTACAACGTATCCACTTTTAAAGAGTGTATTGATGTCACGATTCCCAGTATCTACTATTTTTTTATGCATTATATTGTTGATGAGTGGCATACTCACCTCGTGTAGCACAACCATTTTTCCCGTCAAAGCCGCAGATGTGGTGTCAGACAGTGGATTCAACGTCAAAACGGATGGTTTTTCATTTGAAAATTACGAGAGTGCCCCTGACATTATCAACCTCAAACCCAACGATATGCGGCGCTTGTTTGGCGACAAAGCCTGCATCCGTATCACCAACAACGATTGCACCGTCACACCTCCAGTTTTGCAATGGATGAACGATGTCAATGCGGCCATGGACAATGGGCATTGCGAAGGAATGGCCGTTACGAGTCTGCATTTGTACCATCATTTGTTACAACCAACGATGTTTGGTGGCGACAAAACCGACCTACTACCACTCAAAGCCAATCAACGCCTCCAATCAGAAATCGCCTATTGGTGGGCCACCCAACGCACGATGCCGACCTACACCAACGTCGTTCACGCCAAACCCAGCCAACTCATCAAGCTCCTCGCCGATTCGCTCCGTCAAGGCCAAAACGCATCAATTTTCTATACGGTGGGAATCTACATGCGCGACATGAGTGGTGGTCACGCCGTGACCCCCGTATCAATTACGGATTTAGGGAACAATGTGGTGGGGCTCAACATCTACGACAATAATTATCCTCAAGAATTACGCACGATTACCGTCGATTTGACCAGCGAAAAATGGCACTATGCGGCTTCAAATGATCCCAATGACCAAAGTGCCCTATACGAAGGTGACGCCGAGAGTCATTCACTCGAAATAACTCCCTCGCAGCCGCGCCTCGAAGTCCAAAATTGTGATTTTTGTGATGCGACGACCCAAGCAGCCCCCAAAGGCAATCGCACCTTCATGATTGCCAGTACGGGGGCGGCAGTTACTCAACCAGCCGCTACGACCGTGTTTGTCACCCCGGATGGCAAACGCTTGGGATATGTGGACGGTGTATTAATCAACGAAATCACCGGCGCCAGCGTCACCGTCTTCAAAGGGGCACCATCGGTGTGGGATACGCACGGCCAGCCTGTTTTTTCAATCCCCGCCGGCATCACTGTCACCTTGCAAATCCAACATACCGGCCCCAACACTTTTGCCATTAGTGCCTACGGCAATGGCAGTGTCGTCAAAATCAGTCAATTCACCCTATCTGCGGACAGTAAGAGTGATTTAGCCTTTGGCGCTACGGTTGGCTCAATCCAAATCAATAGCACCAGTGCAACCAACCCAACCATCTACATCGGCGCGGTCAACAATAGCACACACACCGCCAATGCCACCCAGATGACTAACCTCGTCGTCCCGCCCAATAGTCCAATCACGATTGCCTTTGACCCACAAACCAACAGCTACACCATCAAAAGCCCCACCTCAAGTAGCTATGATCTCGAAGTGCGGGTATCAAATCAACAAACCGATTATCTTTATGCGGCTCCAAACACCACCATCCCACAAGGTCGTGTGGTATTTACCGTAACCCAAATCAATGCCGATGGGGCAACGGTGACATTTAATGTTGACAGCAATGATGACGGTACCTATGACGCCCACACAAATGTACCAGATCTCACCCGCATATCACCAACCGCAACAGCGCTACCATCAGCCACCACTGTGCCTTCTGCCACCATGGAGCCTTCTGCTACTCCTATATCGCCGACCCTATCGGCGACCACGGTGCCTTCAGAAACCACAGCACCGTCACGAACCAAAGTACCATCAAGAACCAAAGCGCCTTCCGCCACTGCGACACTGGTTGCAACGATTGCGCCCACCGAAAGCCCCATACCCACGCCCCTCCCCACCGATACCCCCATCCCCACAGAGACTATTGTCCCGTCCAAGGAACCAGACCCACCCACTAGACCACGTGAACCACCACCGCGCCCCACGCCATAGGGAAGAGTCAGCTTACTTCACACAAATACCGTGATTGCGATTCAACGCAATCACGGTATATATCCAGCACATATATCGATTTCTTGTACACCATCACACCACAAATCGGCCCGGGTTTAGGCGCTGGAGCGGGTCAAATTCTCGACGAATCTGAATCATCACGTCGAGTCCACCAGCCGGTGCGTGCCAATACGATGCAAGGTTGTTGGCGGTAGTGGCCACCCATACCGCTTCGGGCAATGCCGCCAGCCATTGTTGTTGGGCATTCGCATCGAGGCCAGTCACCCGCACATACCCCACACCGATACTCGCCCGGGCATGAATCTGGGGATTGCCCCCCAACGATTGCCCCAAATCGACCATCCGCTGCACGAGTCCCCCCACAAACGCCGGCAAGGTGGCCCAGCGTAGCACCAATTCACCGTCAGCGAGCTGAGCTACGGCCGAGGCATCAGCAATGATTTGCCAGCATTGGGTAAGATCGGAAGAGCGTCGT
>CALFIC010000027.1 GCA_937876225.1 uncultured Chloroflexota bacterium
GAAGGTGGGCGGGGCTAGCCCAGCAGCCTCCATTTGGATAAACATACGGTTGATACCATAGCCGAGGCGCTCGATGAGCCCAAAGTCGGCCATCACTTGTACGATGCTTTCATTGCGTGAAAATCGTTGGTCGGCGATGTTTTCGATAGTCATATGTCCCGGCAAGCGGCCGGGGGAATGGCATTCGAGGCGATCGGTATACAACGTGATGCGGATGCCTTCGCCGCGGATGAGGTAATCGCGATGGGCGACGGCATTGACCAGCACCTCACGCACGACGGCGAGGGGGAATTGGGTCCAGTCTTTGCGCTCGAGTCCTTGCATGATGCTGCCGCGCTTCATGTGCTGGCCTAGCCACAATTCGGCCCGGCGGACCGCTTCGACCAAGGTATCGTGGATGTCTTCACGCATGAATTCGTCGCTCATGGTGGTGCCGGCATATTGCACGAGGGTGATTTCGGCTTGGGGGAAGAAGCGCTCGATGTCATGAGCAAACAACAACACCCCCGCATTGGTAGGGCGGATGAGGTGCTCTTGTTGGTGCATGCAGCCCCGCTTCAACAAGAAATCAATGGCGTTTTCTTCGGCGACTGCCCCTACTTTGTGCACATAGCCGGTAATTTTGGCGGGGTCAAGGTCGGGGATGAGGGCGTCATTATGCGCCAAACGCTCCCACGTCATGCCACCACGCTCGACAAACAGACTACGCAACGCATCGGGCTCGAGTGGCATATCTTCGTTGTCGCGGCGTTGCAAGTAGCGCCCGTTGACGGAGTAGACGTTGGGCAGGCCACGGGGCACATTGACGACGACGACCATCACGGTGGCATGCTCGATCAACAACGGCATTGGGATGACGAGGGTGGGTGCACACAGGGCAGCGGCATCGAGCACCATGCGGTTCATTTGGTCGACGTCGACGACCCCTTCGGGGCGTGAATTACGGGGATTGATGCCGATGACAATCATGCCACCACTGGCGTTGGCCATAGCTGCCAACATTTCGGCCAGATCTTCGAGGCGTACATTGCCCCGTACATAGGCCACATGTTGCCCTTGAGGTTGGCCAAAGAGCGTCGGTAGCAAACTAGTGGTCATGGGGCATCGCTCCACAAAACAACGAACCAGAGGGGAAGCTGCACATGAATATCTATCGGTAGGTGTTCTTTAGTAGAACACGGCAACTATATATGTAAATCATAATCAAAACTTTCTACCATCATACCATACAATTACAAACGCTTGTGGTAGCATGAATGATGTAGAGACGCAGCCTGCTGCGTATATGGTAGAGACGCAGCCTGCTGCGTATATGGTAGAGACGCAGCCTGCTGCGTCTATTGAAAGTAATCGCATCATGGTAAAAGATATCCGTCCGATGACGGTGGTTTTGTTATTGGCGGCCTGTACGATGTTGATGATGACGGGGCATTCGATGCCTTACCCGGTACTGGCACCGTGGTTGATTGCCCACCATATCGGCATGGGGGCGTTGGGGTGGATGAGCTTTGCGTTTTCGTTGGGGAATCTCATTGCTGCTCCGGGAGCAGGGTATCTGGTTGATCGTTGGGGCCGCCGCCCGGTACTTATTATTGGCTTGCTCGCCATCGTGATTGTCAACCTCGTGACGCCATTCGTCGATGCCTTGATCCCGTTTATCGTACTGCGCTTTGTGTTGGGTTTTGGCAATGCGGGAATTATGCCGGCCGCATTGGCTGCCACGGCTGATATTGCTCCCGAAGAGCGTCGTGCGCAATTGATTGGCTATGTCAGTGGAGGGATTAGCATCGGTTTGATTATTGGCCCTACCATTGGTGGGGTACTGTACGACGCCTTGGGATTTGCCGCACCGTTTTATGTATCAGGGGTGATGGCATTCATTGCAGTAGTGTTGGTGCTCTTTATTGTCCCCGAGACGCGACCAGCGCTGGTGCCCGATACGACCGAAGGCCCCTCACGCAGTGGTTTTGGTGATATATGGCGCAATCCGCCGCGCCCATTGGGGGTGTTGGTTACGCTGTTGGTGGTGGAATTCGTCTGGACGTTTGCGTGGGTTGCCACCGAACCCGCCATGTTGCGGCAATTGTACCAACAGTACGCCTATACTGCCACGATGTTTGGGGTGGTCGTCGGTGTGCATGGTGCTGCCACGGCGCTGGGGGAATTTGGTTTTGGTGGACTCAGTGACCGCTTTGGGCGCTTTGTGATGATTGCGATTGGCTTGATTTTTCATACGGCATGGTATATCGGCGTCGATCAAGCGCCACAGTATACGCCGCTGATTATTGCCTCGATTATTGCGGGCCTTGGTTCGGGATTGGTGACGCCGGCAATTGGAGCGGCGTATGTGGATATTTCTTCTGCCGACCAACGGGGCCGGATTGCGTCACTCAAAGAAATAGTGTTGTCGCTGGGCGGTATGCTTGGACCATTATTTGCCGCGTTTACGACGGATTATTTACCACCAGCCTATTTCTTTCGTGGCGCAACGGCTATGATTTTGCTGGCGAGTGGTTTGGCAGTGGTGATGGTATGGCGCTATGGACGCCGCTTAGTGGCTGTGGGTGCGCCTGCCTCGGTTGGGGATGCCGCGAGTTCATAATTGATGACAGTCTGCGCTTATATGATTGGTGTGTGGAATTATCTCTGTGGTGCTATGTGAGTGCGTGGTTCGCTGTTTTTGCAAATATATCATCAATTTGTCGCTGTGATGGATTGGTGTGGCATCGATAGACAGCAGAGAAAGTATTTTTATTATGGTGAAAAATATCCGTCCTATCACGGTAGTCATATTGTTGGCGGCCTGTACGATGTTGATGATGACGGGATATTCGATGCCATATCCCGTGCTTGCACCATGGTTGATTGCACATAATTTAGGTCTCGCATCATTAGGCTGGATGAGTTTTGCCTTTTCGTTGGGGAATCTCATCGCCGCTCCGGGAGCCGGCTATCTCGTCGATCGCTGGGGGCGGCGACCGATGTTGATTGTGGGATTAATCGTCATTGCGATTGTCAATTTGGTGACCCCATTTGTGGATGCGTTGTTGCCGTTTGTGGGGTTATGGTTTGTGTTGGGATTGGGGAATGCTGGGATTATGCCGGCAGCCTTGGCCGCTACTGCTGATATTGCCCCACCAGCGTTACGCGCTAAATGGATAGGCTATGTCAGTGGCGGGATTAGCATTGGCTTGATTATTGGTCCAACCATTGGCGGGGTACTCTATGATGCCTTTGGTTTTGCTGCTCCGTTTGTGGTGTCGGGCGTGATGGCACTCGTTGCAGTGGTGTTGGTGATTTTCATCGTCCCCGAGACCCGCCCTGCGTTTGATCCACAACCACCAAACAGCCCATCACGTAGCGGATTCGGCGATATATGGCGCAATCCACCGCGGCCGTTGGGCGTGTTGGGCGTGTTGTTGTTGGTAGAATTTGTCTGGACGTTTGCGTGGGTTGCCACTGAACCCGCCATGTTGCGGCAATTGTATGAGCAATATGCCTACACCGCGACGATGTTTGGGGTGGTAGTTGGTGTCCAAGGGGCGGCGACTGCACTCGGCGAGTTTGGTTTTGGCGGGCTCAGTGATCGCTTTGGGCGGTTTTTGCTGATTGCGATTGGTTTAGTAATTCATACAGCGTGGTATTTTGGGATTGAATACGTCTCTCAATATTCGCTGCTCATTGTCGCCTCGATTTTGGCCGGATTCGGGGCTGGGTTGGTGACACCGGCAATTGGCGCGGCCTATGTCGATATTTCGTCTGCCGACCAGCGTGGCCGGATTGCCTCACTCAAAGAAATGATTCTGGCGCTTGCGGGCATGCTCGGTCCATTGGTGGCAGCCTTGGCTACGGATTACTTTCCACCGGCGTATTTTTTTCGTGGCGCAACGGTCATGATTTTGCTGACGAGCGGCTTGGTGGTGGTGATAGCATGGCGTTATGGCCGGCGATTGGTGGGGGTAGTTGGCGCTGAGCCAGTCGTTGATGCCTAAATAGGGCTTGCGGTGTTTAGGTTCTCATACCTATTTTTTTGATGAAAATAATCTGGGCACGGTCGGTGAATAAGCCGCCTATGAGATTAGTCGGTAGTGCACAATCCTACAACAATCCCCCCAGTGAATAACATTCACTGGGGGGATTGGGTGTCGGGTGCTATGGACTGACCCGCCCAGCGAACCAGGTGCCGGCGTTAATCCAGCCATTGCTCCGACCACCCCAGCCCTCATTGACATAAAAGCTTTGGTTGTAAACGTAATCATCGCCAACCCACCAGCCAGCGTCCCGCCACGTTGTGGGGCGTGATTGGATGGCGTACTTGTAGGCAAGCGGGTAATGGGATAACCACCCAGTCCCGATGACGACAGGGCGTGGGACGCGATTGGTGATTTCGTTGATGGCATAATTCTTGAGGCGATCTTCATGATAACCGGCGATATTGTAGCTATCCGCAAACCCGAGTCCGGTACCCACATAATTCAGATAGTAACGCGCATTTTCCATGCTCCACGGATAGGTGAGCGCCGAATTTGAGGTTGGTAGACAATAGGTACCCACTTGATTGCGGATGTAAAGAGTAGCGTTTTTGACATCGTTGCTCAATGCCGCTGGAGCGACACCTGTGGAACCAGTAGCGGCACCCACGTTATTGCCACCGGCACGATAGGTGTTCCAGCGTCCCCAGCCGCTGCCGGTGATGGAGCTCTTGTAATCGACCCAACCGAACAACATCATCCAAGCGGTGGGACCACATCCCGAGAGACAGCCCCCCAAATCCCATTGGTCATACATGCGTTGATCCGCATCCGTACCGGCATAGTAATAGCTCCAGGGACTCCAATCGCGCGTCTGAATGCTTTTGGCACCGCTTGGATTGTCTATCATGACAAAGAACAACTTCACTGTAGCACCATTTTTGCTGATGCTATAGCCATGACGGAGGACTGCAACTGTTGATAAAGGTCCTGTGGCAGTCACATTCATGGTGGAATAGCCGCCATCTCCCACAGTTTGGACGGCAGGGAGCTGTACGGCAGGGAGTAAGTTGCTAATCTGACTACTCCCGCCCATGTCGGTGACGTCTTTGGCAGTGATTCCTTGTAATGGAATCGCCACCGTGCTGGTTGTTCCGACGGCAATTGGGATGTAGTAGTTTTCATTGCCAGCTGCGATATCACGTGGGCTGATGATTTCATCTTCGATACCCCACAATGGCGCCGCTTCATTGGTGAGTTGACTGATTAACGGGGCAAACGATGTCGTATAGGCACTGGCATACGCCGAGAAATTATTGATTGGGCTAATATCGGCATATTTACCACCATAGCGCCAGACTGACTTGGCAATATCTGCTTGTGGTCCAGTGCGTAAAATACTCCCACCACTGTATTGGTATGTGCTGTCGTCGATTACTGGGTTAGAAGGGGTGTATTTGACTTCGCTGAGCATTTGTGACGTGCTATATGACGCGAATGCTTGCTCGGTCAAGCCATCAATCAAGGCAGGGATTGCTCCAACGTTGCTAATCACTTGATTGTCTTTGACCATCACATACCCTAAGGAATCGAGCTTCCAGAGTTTGACCGAGGATGTAGGCGCAATCGTCAGCGTACCTTGTAGTTGTTTGCTAATCGCCGGTCCCGTACTGTTCCAGTGGGTAATCGGGAAGTCGTGGCGACTGCTAATCCCGGCACGCGCCACATTGATGGCTCCGTCCATTGTTGCCATGATAAATCCCGCCGGCTTACTTTTGGTCGCATCACTAAATACCGAGAATTCGTAGTAAGCCGGACTATTACCGTTGTCTACATCTGGTCGATAGAAGGGGATTGCCACATCACCAAGGGTAGTGGTGCTCCAATCGTTGCCTACTTTGGTTTTGTTGTCGATGATGTGTTGCAACACCCGATAGAGCATCCCTTTGGGGAGGGCATTGAGGGGTATTGCATCTGGACCAAACGGATTTGGAACTACAGTTGCACTCGGGGCAATCGTCCGTGTAGGGGCTGCAGTTTGTGACCGCGTCACTGTGATCGTGGCACATTGTTGTGGTGACGCGCCGGCACAGACTGTTGGCGATGCGGTAATAGGTGGACATGCCGTTCCACATGATTTTGTGGCGGTGGCGGTGGCGGTGTCCGTCGCCGTATTGGTAATGGTGGCCGATGGCAATGCCGTCCGTGTGGCACGGGTCACCGACGCGGTCGCTGTGGCCGTCGCTGTAGCGGTTACGGTTGGTGAGACGCTGGCTGTACTCGTCATCGTACCGGTGGTCGTTCGTGTCGCAGTTTGCGACATGTTGCGTGTGGGGAAAAGGAATACCGTGAGTGTGGGAAAGATTGGGGCAAGCGTCAGGATTGGACGTTTGGTTGGGACTGGTGTCTTGAGTGCATAGGCGGCTTCTGTTTGCGTGATATTTATCCCTGCCCATTGTGTTTGCGCCATTACAAAGGTGGGGATGAAGATTTGGGCTCGCTTGGTCGCCGTTGCAAACGGAGCAGCAGCAGCCGTCAAGATTGCGTTTTGGGTGACCTGTGCTGCCAGTACTGTTTTGTTGATATTGATGGCAGGAATCGTCACGATAGGTTGTGCCGTATTGCTTGCAGTCGGAGTAACGGTGAGTGTCCGTGACGGAGTGATATTGCTAGGACTCGTATTGCTGGTATAACGAAATGCCACGTAATTACCAGGGAAGGCCCAATTGGCCAATTCGACACCGGCTAATTCGCCACCCTCTACCCCACCCACTTTAAGGGTTACACCTGCACCGACGCGGAATGGTAGCGTGCCTACCGCGGCAGTACCTTCGGCTACTTTGTTACCATCGATATAAATCTGGTGTAGATTTGTCGTTTTGACAAAGGTAAACATGTGCCATGTAGGAGTGAAATCACTCCATTCGTAGGTCAACGAATTAAACGTAAGTGTATGTGACGAACCGCGCCAGTAAATCTGAGGACGATTACCTACACTTTGGATGACGAGTGGCAACATTGAGCCCGAATTATCGTCGAGGTGCGCCCAAAATTGGAGTGTACCTTCATTGCCCACATTTACTGCGTTGCCTGATGACCAAGTAATCCAATGGTTTTGTTCGAGTTGTTGGGCTGCGACACGCTCGAGTGGGCGAGGTACTACCGTGCGGTCTGGGTAATAGACCACGGGACAGATATTGCCACCGCAACTCGCAGTAATCCCTGTCGTCATTCCTTCATTTTCGGGAATGGCGATGTCATCAAACGAAAGTGCATAGTTTGGTACCGGTGCCATGGACGCAAGGTGGTAGAGTGAATCAATCGTGCCTGCGCTAATCGGGTAGTTGTAGATTTTGACTTCATCGAGCGCCCCACTAAACGAATTGGGTCGGTCGGCCCGTCGCCCCAAGAGCATGCGGTTATTGACGGTATAAGCAGCTTGCACTGATGTGCCATTTGCGACTTCGACGTTGTCGATAAATAATCCTCGTGCTGGTCCATCTACCACACAGACAAAATGATGCCAGCCAGTGTCGTTGTATGTGTCTGGCGAGCGCAATTCATCGTTGTATGTACTACAGACAAAATAGCCATCATTGGTGAATCCCATGTTGAACATTTTGCCCGTGGCGACGGTATCTCCGTGTGATAGCAGGGTTTCGGCGACATTGGTATTATTGCGCTTGGCCCACAAGCCAACCGAAAAACTTGCGCCAAGGGCAATGTTGGCATTGCTCTTGAGGAAGGTCGAATCGCTGTTGGTGAATTGGGTCCCACGCCCACGGCGCCCGCCGACCAATACGGGGCACTTCCCAGCTGTACATTCGTATTGATTGCCCGGTGCACCATTGACGGTATCAGAATAGGTGCTCGGTGGTGCCAAAAACTGGTTGAGATTTAATGTGGAATGGAATTCGCTGACGAGCCACGGTACAATGGTGGGCGTGGGTGGGGCAGCGTTGGCGATTGCTTTGAGCGCAGTGCTACTACTTGCCAACAATTGTGTGCCGGCAAAGAAACAACGCACGCTTTTGGGCATAGGCGAACCACCTTGTGTCGGTGATTTGTCTGCTCGTGCCGAGAAGCGCATCCGGAATACGCCGTTTGATCCAACATCACCACTCGCACGATCATCGAGCGGGATGGGTTGGCCACCGTCATCATAGACTTGAGCATACGCGCGTAATGGGGTACCCGCTTGATGAATCCCTTCAAACCCATTGAGTCCGCCCACGACCTCTACCAAACTCCCTCGTTGGTACGCATCACATTGGATATCTGTGGGGGCGAGTACATTTACTGCAAACGACACACCCCCCACATCTAGTGATCCCGCATGATAGGCTTCGGGGTTGTGGGGGTCAGCAGCAACAGCAAGTTGGTTGACCAAATCAAAGTGTTTTTCGGCAGAGATTTTGGCTTCAAAAATACTGCCCAGCACCGCAGACCCTGTTGGCGTAATCACCACGGGGACAGTGAGTTGTTGATTGGGGTCAAGGGCAACAATGAGCTTGCCATTATTGATGTTGACATCCCAGTTGGGTGGTAAGGTGCTGTCGAGTTTGAGGTAGTAGGTAATCGGATTGGTGGTACTTTCGTTGAAAATCGTAAATTGGTGTTGATAGATCGGCGAAATCGCTGGGGTTGCCTCAAAGGTAAAGATGTTTTCTTGTTCGTCATTACCATCTTGATTGCCGGTGACGGTTTCGCCGGCAACAGGATCGATTTTGACACGCACACACGTGTGGTAATCAAACGTGCCGGTGGTGGGTACATCTGTGAATTCAGGCTTCCATTCGACATAGACGTCGGTATAGGCACCTGGGGCAAGTGATGCAAGGGCGGGGAACGTGTTTTTATCGACGACACCTCCACCCGTGCCAAGCCCAATCCAATTGGTGCTTGCGTTTATCCCCATCCCTGCAGGATCGGTGACTTGGAAGCGTACTTTGATGTCGGTAGCAGTTTTGGTGCCTACATTGCGTACCCGGGCATACGCACGGTTGACGGAGCCTGCAGCCGGAATGTCGCCGTTGTAACGAGGAACTTGGACGTTGTTGATGTCGTTCCAGTAACCATAGCGATAGGTACCATACCCATTGAGTGGGCTGTCAAACCAAATATCGGTGCTTTCCCATGTTTCGCCGGGGGCTTCACGCCATGGACGCATCGCCATGTCTGGCTGCAATGAATTCGTGTTGTCAAACGAAATTCGCACGCACATGGTTTGTTTGTTGGGGTTGTTGACGGCTTCGGGTAAAATAGTGAATTTGACCCCATCGCTGGCAAAGAAATCGGCCACTTCACCTTTTTGCCATAGATTGTCAATCGTACGACCAGATTTGGGGATGACGGTGACAATTGGGTCGGCGGGGGTGGTACTATCACCGGCAGACCCTGTGGCGCTTTCGTTGACCCGTTCAATGAGTAACCCTTCTGAAGGAATTCCTGTCGGGTTGCGTGATGCATCATAAAAATGGGCATTGAGCTGATCACCGTTCCCTACCGGTGTTGTAGCGCCATCGTTTTTGGTGCGTACGGTAAGCATGTAATAGAGCGAACCAGTGATATTTACCTTGATTGCTTGTGGGACGGGGTTGAGTGCTGGGTCATATTCGAGGGCGCGAATACAATTCGAATCGTTTTGCGTTTTGCCCAATTTCGAGATTGCAACGTATTGTGATGTGGGCATCCAGCCAGGGAATGCCACGTTGGATTGCTTTTCGTAGGCGCCGATATGCCCAGGGTAATTGCTGTCCATCAATTCAAATGAATTGTTGTAATTACTGGGGTGTGCTGGCCCACCTTGTTGGAACGCATGCCCAAATTCATGCCCCAAGCGCCCAAATAATTCTTGGCGGACACGGTTTTTTTCGTTGGCACTACTACTCGATGCCGCATGATTTTCGAGGGCAATGATACATCCATAGGTATGATTACTGGCTACGCCATTGAGGGCAAATCCCGACCACGAGGTATTGCATTGGCCGGCAGCTGCTCGGTGGAAGGCTGCAGTCGATTTGGTATCTGACATCAATACCAAAATCCCCGTGTAATTGTTGTAGTTGAAGTCACCTTGGGCGAGTGTTGTAGCATCTCGAATTAATGCCCCAAATTGACTGAGGTTGCAGTCTTTGGGTGCTGCGCCAAAGGGTTCGGCACAGGCACCAGATGAATCGCCTGTAGCGGTATCAATGTAATGATTGCGATCATTAGGGAGTTTATAACGATTACTAATATCCCAATCGATGGTGACCTGGTTGTACGAAGTGAGTTTGTAGATGTCACGCAACGGTTTCATCAAATCATCATTGACATTCCATTGGTGATTGGCATCTTCGTCTGCAGCGTTTTTGGCATAGTATGAATCATTTGATTCGCCATCGAAATAGACGCGGATAACCAAATACTTTTTTGTGCCAATGACATTGCTGCGTGGCGCAACCCGTTGCCCTTGGGCGGTCAACCATTGGTCCATGCCGGCAACTGGGCCGTTGGGATTACTGTTGCCGAAATCGACGATAAACGGCGACTTGCGTGTGTCGTGCCATGAACTGCCGACCATGTGGGCAGCCATATCGGTCTGTTCGGGTGACAAGGTATGCACGGCGGGATGTGCCACTGCGACGATTGAATTGTGGTTGGCTTGGATTACAATTCCGACACAGATCACGATACTCATTAATAATCCCCAAAGCCGTTGGTAACGATTGTTGTGTATCATCACACCATCTCCTGTACGATTCATTTCATGTTGTTATACGGCGATAATAACATTGATACATAAAAATGTAAATAGATAAAATATTTATAGTAGATATTTAGGGTTTTTAAGGGAGAGGTTGTGATTTAATAAACTACGTTTAATTATAAATTAATAAAAAATCACCTATCACGCGTATTTGCTTAATCTGCGTGATAGGTGTAGCGTATTGACGCCAAATGCCCCTAATACATTGTCTGTCCGCCGTTGATGATGATGGTTTCGCCGGTGAGGTAGGCACCGAGTTCTGACGTCAAATAAATCACTGCGCCGGCCACATCGGTAGGCGTACCTTCGCGCCCGAGTGGAATCCGGCCACGCACCGCCGCCCGCATATCGGGTGGCGTGTTGATGTCGTGGAAGCGGGTATCAATTAAGCCAGGCGCCACACAATTGACGCGGATATGATGGGGTGCCAGTTCTTTGGCTAGGCCACGGTTATAAGTCAAGATTGCACCTTTGGTAGCGGCATAGTAGGCTGAGCCGACGCCACCACCATCAAAGGCTGCTTGTGAACTCATCAATACGATGTTGCCACTGCCTTGGGTCATCATGCCGGGAATAACGGCTTTACAACAGAGGAAGGTGCTGGTGACATTGAGGGCAAAGGCGTTGTCCCAGATTTCGCGGGTAAGGTCGAGGGTGCCAATACGTCCCAAAATCCCGCCGGCATTGGCGACAAGGATGTCGATGCCACCGAGCAAGCGTTGGGTTTCGCTGACGACATGGTTGACGGCGGCTTCGTCGGTCAAATCTGCTTGTAGGGCATAGGCTTTGACGCCGTGCGATTGCGCGACCGCCACGGTCTCACGCGCCCCGGCATCACTCGACAAATAGGTCAATACTACGTCGACGCCGTGGGCGGCGAGTGCTTCGACGATACCTCGGCCAATCCCAGAGGCGCCACCGGTTACCAGGGCGCGTTGTCCGCGTAATCCATAATCACTCATGGGGGTTTCCTTCTATTGTGTGCAATTGCGTCACTGCTATTGTACGTGAATTTTCTGGTGGGGATGCGTCGCTGGTTGCAAATTTTGTCTGGTTGTAGCGTATGATGATGATGGCACATTGGTTTGCTCGTTATCCATTTAAATGTACGATTACCCAATGAAAATAATGCCTTTTTAGTAGATAAGGAAGTTCGATGCGTATTTTTGGTATTTGGCGTATGGTGGTATTGGTGAGTCTGCTTGTATTAAGTGCGTGTGGTGCGACCACGGCAGTCGCACCAACGGCAACGACAATCGACGCACCAGCGACCGCTACAGCGGTTGTGGTCCCGGCGACCGCCACCGTGGCTGCCGCAACGACTGTGCCTACCGAAGCCCCTGTAATCGTTACGCCAATTGGCACGACTCCCGGTATGGGACTCAATCCTGCGTCTTTGACTGCAGTGCAAACCATCGTTGATTACTATACCGCGATCAATGCCCAACAATACTCCGTAGCGTATAAATTATGGGATAATCCGAGTCAAACTTTGGCGCAAATTACGTCGGTCTTTACGGGTACTGTCGAATCTCGTGTGCGGATTGGCGCCCCGGAAATGGCTGTTGACATGGTTACACTCCCGGTCACGATTACGGCGATTGTCAATCAAGCCAATGGTGATCAAAAAGTGCAATATTTTGCAGGTACATATATCGTCAAAAACAATCTAATTACCGATACGACCATTGCCGAAGTCGCTGCCCCCACGAGTAGTGACGATAGCGATGCCGCACAGTTAGTCGCCAACTATTTTGCCGCAATCAATGAGCTGAAATTTAGTATGGCGTATACACTGTGGTTTAACAATGGTAGCGATAGTCAATTATCATATGCCGAATTTGTACAAAGCTTGACTCCTATGCAGGGAGCGGTGGTGACGACGGGTACTGTGCAAGAAGAAGGCGCGATGGGGTCAACATATGCTACTGTACCGACGGTCAGCGTGACGCCCCAAGCTGATGGATCAACGCAAGTACTCTGTGGCACCTATACGTTGCGGCACGTGAATGTGCAACCATTTGATCAACTTGGTTGGCGGATTACCCAAGTTGCTATGAGTCCAGTCGCTGGTGCAAAATCAGATGCGCCTAGTATTCAAAAACTTTTGACGTCAGAATGTAAGCCGTAATCTGTCTACTATGACCTGTTCCTGCAATCCGTTATTGACGGATAATCGCAGGGACAGGTCATTTTTTGTGCGAGGTAAATTTTCTATATGAGATATAACAATGTCTATCGTGAACTATGGATGACGATAGGCTGCCAAGGTGCGGGCGATTTGTTCGAGATGTTCGTTACCATGCGCTACATAGCCGCTGAGTTGGCGTTGCAAGCTAACGGCACCGAGGTCGGGGTGGAAGCCGACCCGCTCCCAATCGCTTTCTGCAAGATTAGTAAAAAAATCCGCCCAACGCAGATGTAATCCGTGCAGGATCATCAATGACGTTGACACATCGACTGTTTGACTATCTGCAAACGACGCCCAGGCATCTTGGTCGTAGGGCTTGAGGGGTGGATTGATTTCACTGGCGATAAGGCGACAACGAATATAGGCATTCATGTGAGAATCTGCCAAATGATGGACGTTTTGGGCAATGCTCCATTCACCGGCTAAGGGGTGTGCCGTCATACACGCATCGTCAAGATTGGCGATGGCGGTCATGAGCTGTTGTGGGAATTCACGCAGGGCGGTAATACTTTCGGCATAAAGTGGTGGCATGAGAGGCTCCTTTTTGATGGTATCGATACCAGTATTATTGCAGAATTGTTAGGCGTTCGTGGTAGGATAATCAGGCAAACTGGTTTTTATCATATGAAGAGGACAATGATGACCCATACTTCATTACCTGCAGCCCATGGCGGTGACCAATGGCAAGCCCGTGACCGCGACGCCTTGGCAACTGTCGGCGTGACGACTGAATATGGTCGCTTACGCCGGGTGATTATGCATCGTCCCGGTGGCGAAATCGACGGTATTACCAATCCCGGTAAAGTATTGTGGGACGATATAGTCGAGCCAACGGCCGCGCGTGAACAACACGATAATCTCACCAATATGTACCGTTCGTTTGGCGTAGAAGTCATCGAATTAGCACCGGGTGAACGAGCCACCCCCAACATTTATTTCTGTCGTGACCATTTTTTTATGACGCCTCGTGGTGCCATCATCGCCCGCATGGCGTCGGCGGCGCGTGCCGGTGAAGAGCAAGTGTCGGCGCAAGCCTTGCTGCGTAGCGGTGTGCCGATTGTCCACGGTGTGCATGGTGATGCGGTATTTGAAGGTGCCGATGTGATTTATGTACGTGATGGTGTGGTCATCGTGGCCACGGGATTACGTACCAATATGGCTGGCGCGCAACAAGTCGCGCACGAACTCAAAAGTATGGGGCTCGAGCCACATATCGTCAATATGCCGTGGGGGTGTGGCCACATTGATGGGGGTGTCAATATAGTAGGGCCACGGACGGCGGTGATGGTGCCCAACAATGCCCCCCACGAAGCCTATGAATTATTGCGCTACATGGGATTTACGGTCATTAATGCGATGGATGCGCCTGGTGTCGATCACTACCCCCGCTCTATCAATATGGTGCCAGTGGCGCCCAATGTGGTGGTGATGCCGGCTGGTAACCCTACGATGCGTAAATTGTTTGAAGCACATGATATTGAATGCCACGAAGTCGAAATTTCTGAATTGATGAAGGGTGGTGGCGCCGTCCATTGTATGACGGGCGTGGTCTGGCGCGAATAATATATGTGTCAACCTGCTATGGTCAGTTTTGGCAATAGCGAGTTGCGATAGCAATAATCAGTGATAGATTACAACGCCACCCAATTGGGGTGGCGTTGCAATGTGGCGCGCAAAAGCGTTTTTTCATTATCAGCAAGCCACGATGCCGTCACGGCATTGTCGATGAGTTGGCAAATCGTGGCGGGGGACAAGTGGAAGTGCTCCATCAATTGGGTGTATTCATCGACCAAGGTATTGTTAAACATTTTGGGGTCGTCGGTATTGACGGTGACCAGCATACCTTGATTGATGAAATCTGCGATGGGGTGGCTGGCGATATCTGCGACGACACCGGTACGTACATTGGACAAGGGGCACATTTCGAGGGGAGTTTGGTGCGCCACCAAAAATGCACACAATGCGGGGTCGGTACTGGCGCGCGTGGCATGGCCGATGCGTTCGGCACCGAGGGTGGTGAGTGCCCCCCAAATGCTTTCGGCACCAGCAGCTTCGCCGGCATGCGCGGTGGTGTGGAGCCCCAATTGACGGGCGCGGGCAAAGACTGGTGCAAATGGTTCTGGTGGGTGGGTTTGCTCGGAGCCACCTAATCCGATGCCGATGACGCCGTATTCGCGGAGCTCGGCAACCGTTTCGAGCGTGTACATGGCGCGGTCGATGGGGGAATCACGTACCACATCGGCGATGAGGTTGACGCGGACGGAGGGGACGTGGTCGAGTCCCGCTCGGATGGCGCGGGTGATTTCGCTGATGGTGAGGCCATGGCGGGCGAAATCAGTAGGTGAATAATGCGACTCGACATAACAGATGTTTTGATTAGTCCAGTCTTGAGCCACGGCGGCGGCGATGGTAGTGAAATCGGCGGCAGTGCGAATGAAGCGATTTTTCCAGACCCAGGTGTTGATAAAGTGGGGGAAGTCACGGTACTGGAATTTACGTGTCAGGGCTGCCATATCGGGAACCTCGGGGTCGCCACCGTACTGTTGCATCAGTTGCCACAAGGTGGGGAGTGGAATGGAGCCTTCGAGGTGGATGTGGAGCTCTACTTTGGGCAGGGAGTGAAGCCAAGTATGCATTACGATGCTCTTTCTAGCGCTCGCACAGAGGATATTCTTTGGCTCGCACAGAGGACGCAGAGGGCACGGCGACACACGGGCGATTTTCCACGGCGCACTGACATAGAGTAGTTGCGTCAACTGGTGCCCGTGCGCCGTGGATTAATCGCCCTTACGTATTGACTTCATACTTCCGACTTCATGCTTCCAACTTCGTATGGCGCCATGGAATGACGCCATACTACTACGTTCCTTCTTGCCAGCTATGCAGATAGGTGTCTTGGGCGCCGGTCAGGGTATCGAGGCGGATGCCCATGGCTTTGAGTTTGAGGCTGGCGATCAAGATGTCAGCACTATCGGGCAAGCGGTGGACGATTTTGGGCATGGAGCCGGCATTGCGGGCCAGCACCTCGGCGGCCAAGGCTTGGTTGGCAAACGACATATCCATGACGGCGGGTGGATGGCCTTCGCCGGCCACCAAATTGACCAACCGCCCTTCACCGAGCAAATGGAATTGGCGCCCGTCGGCCATGTGGTAACTCGTGACGTGGGTGCGGGGTTGGGTTTTGTTGACGGCTAGGGCTTCGAGGGCGGCTACATCGATTTCGACATTGAAGTGGCCGGCATTTGCCAGGACGGCGCCGTCTTTGAGGTCGGCGAAATGTTCGGTGCTTACCACGGTGCGATTGCCGGTGACGGCAATAATCAGGTCGGCTTCGCGGACTGCTTGGTGCATGGGCATGACCCGGAATCCATCCATGGCGGCTTCGAGGGCTTTGACGGGATCGACTTCGGTGACAATTACTTTGGATCCTAGGCCGGCAGCCCGACTGGCGACGCCCCGCCCACACCAGCCATACCCTGCGACGACCACGGTACGTCCGGCCAGGAGCAAATTGGTGGCGCGGATGACGCCGTCGATGGCACTTTGGCCGGTACCATAGCGATTGTCAAACATATGCTTGGTGCGGCTTTCGTTGACGGCGATGACGGGGAATGGCAACACCCCTTGGGCTTCCATGGCGTTGAAGCGTTTGACCCCAGCGGTAGTTTCTTCGGTGGCACCGAGGGGCATTAGCCCCGGGTTTAGTCCCCGTTGCAACAAGGCACTGGTGAGGTCGGCACCATCATCGCAGAGCAAGTGCGGTTTGGCGTCGAGGGCGATGGCCACGTGGCGGCGGAAGGTGTCGAGTGATTCGCCACGCATCCCGTAGACGGGGATTTCGTCGTGGGCCACGAGTGATGCCGCCACATCATCTTGGGTGGACAAGGGATTTGAGGCGACCAGCATTACTTCGGCGCCACCTGCGGCGAGTGTGCGTACCAAGGCGGCTGTTTTGGCGGTTATATGCAGACAAACCGAGAGGCGCATCCCCTTGAGTGGCCGTTCTTTGGCAAAACGTTCACGGATGCCGAGTAATACCGGCATGTCGCCTTCGTTCCAGTTGATACGATTGCGCCCAGATTCGGCTAAATTGATGTCACTGATTTCGTAATCGGCCATGGGTTGCTCCTCGTGATAGCTGTGTGTTCACCGTATTATAGCGGTTTCGGGATTTGGTATGGTGTGTTGCGACAAGAGGGACGGTGGTGTGGCGTATTGTACAATAACAGCAGATTGTTTTTGTATTGAGGTAGCTGTTATGCCCACGCTGTTGCGCAAGCAATGTCCGAGTTGTAAAAAAACATGGCCAGTTGACACAATATTTTGTTCGTATTGCACCACATCACTGCATAATGCCCCTGTGGTGGATGAAGTGGTGACGGAAGGGGTACTTCCTGATGCGACATTTCGTAGCAAGGATGTGCGGATTATCCCGCCACGCATCGGTCAAGACGACGAATACCTCAGTATGTTTCGCCCACGATTAGTCTCTTCGTCACAAATCATTGAAAACCAACGTAATTTGGCACGGGTCTGTGCTGACCAGTATGCCGTGATGTGGCAACATGTGCGTCGCTTACAACTGATGGCCTATGTGCAATTGGTAGTGGGTATCATCGCCGCAGTCGTGTTGGTGGGCTTTGCGTTGTACATGGCCTGGAAGGGTGGTACGGCTGCCTTTGGTGCGAGTGCGACCTGGCATGGTGCACGTACGACGACGTTGATTCTGATTGCCATTAGTTACCAGCA
The DNA here is from genome assembly GCA_937876225.1 of uncultured Chloroflexota bacterium. Lineage (GTDB taxonomy): Bacteria > Chloroflexota > Chloroflexia > Chloroflexales > Roseiflexaceae > UBA965. Next base: position 17,663 of record CALFIC010000027.1, read on the forward strand.
AGTAAGTAGCGCGATCAAAACCTTGGCTCAACGTGACAGTTTGATTTTGCAGATTGGCTCCGAAGTAACGCCGACCACGAGCGAACAATAGACGAAAGTAGTGCTCCATCCATGAACATCCATGTTATTACCAGTAGCGCCAATTCCCAATCGCTCAGTCGGGCTTTGGCACAGCAAGTGGTCGCTGCAATTCGTGCCACCGGCGCCACGTGCCATGTCTGGGACATCCGCGATTTGCCCCCCACTTGGTGCGATGGCCGCAGTCTGGCTGATTACCCAGCAGAATACGGCACCTTGCATCAGCAATTACGCCAAGCCGACGGCGTGATCTGGGCGGTACCAATTTATGGAGCAGCGGTATCTGGTGCTAGCAAAAACGTGTTGGATATCATCGGTGATGCCTTTAGCGGCAAGCCGGTGGCGGTGGTGTCGGCAGCGGGTGGCCCACGCTCGTATCTGGCCATCAAAGAATTCATGATTGCGATGGTGTTTGAATTCCGGGCTTATTTATTTCCCTACACCGTGCAAATCCATGACGCCGCTGAACTCGAGGCGCACGCCGGCCGCATCGACGAATTTGCCACAAATTTCGTAGCGATGGTCACACGCTTGGCGGCCTAAGTTCCCAGGTGCTCCCTGCCGGAAGTTCACGGCTGAGGGTGACATCAGTCTGCCACGGTGAAATCAGCGTGCAGGTGCCACCCGCCTCACTCGTGATATGTACCCATTGCACCTGGCCATCACGACAGGCGGCACTCACCAAAAATCCCCCCACTGCCCGGAGCGTTTGGAAGTGGGCAGGCGTGGTGAGGTCCCAATTGGGGAAAAGGCGAATGGTGCCGGTGTAACTTTGTAGCAAACATTCGTTGATGACGGCGGGCAAGGCGAAATTTTCGAACCAAATACCCATGGGCGCCATAAAGTCGAACGGCATGCCGTCGCGATAGCGCCCGTGGGTTTGTAATACCATGTCGGTACAGGTGCCGTTAGGCAACAGACAATAATTGATTTGACGGGTGAATTTGGCGATGTCGAGTACCCCAAGCCGGGCCGCTTGCATGTTCAAAAACACCAGCTCGTTGCCCCCTTCGTTACGTTGCTGTTGCAATGTGCGCAAGGCCAAGTCATATGCTTCGGGTGGGGAATGAAGCCCGTGTTCTTCGCCGGGGAAGATGGTGGTGGTGCTCGAGGGCACGTTATAGACCACGCTCGGGTCTTCGGTGGGGACGCTGACGAGCACCGGACCTTGCGGGGTTGGGGCAGTGGGGTACGGCGGGTAGGCGGCCAAAATGTGCTGGACGGCAGTCGCCAATTCACGATCGCCAGCGATATTTTCGACCAAAGATAATGCCTCAAGAAAAGCCTGAAAAATAAACTTGGTGAGGGTTAAATCGACCAGACAATCGTGGTTTTTGGTGAGTCCGGGGGTCAAGCCATAGAGTTCGGGGGAGACGGTGGGGTAGATGTGGTAGGTGTCGTCCCAATAGGCCTCGGGGCGTTGCATGTAGGCTACCAAAAACTGCACGGCGCCTCGGATGGGGGTGATAGCGCGGGTCTGCAAAAACTCCACGTCGTGGGTGTAAGATCGGAAGAGCGTCGTGTAGGGAA
>CALFIC010000028.1 GCA_937876225.1 uncultured Chloroflexota bacterium
GTGCGCGGCTTGCGCCAAATGCTCCGCGACCGCTTTGGTCGTCCCCCTGACCCCGTCGAAAACCTGCTGACGTGGTTGCACATCAAATGCCTGGCCCTCCAAGTAGGCGTGCCGTCGGTGGTGGCGTCGGAGCAAGAATACATCATCCGCCTACCCGACGGCAATGAGGCAGTGCGCGCCCGCCTGCAACGGCGCTATTTACGCGACCGCATCGTCAAAATCGGCCCGCAGTTTGTGCGCTTTACCCGCCAAGCCGTCGGTACGGCCTGGCTGGAATATATCATCGCCGTGCTCGAAACGATGCAGGCCGGCTAAGTGGATACCGTCCCTCAGCAATAACTTTCAGAAAGGTTATCACCATGCCAAATGTGTATGTGACAGACTACACCTACACCCATCTCGATTACGAGCGGGCGATTTTGGAGCCACTAGGGTGCACCGTGATTGGCCGCCAATGTCGTACTGCTGCCGATGTCATCGCCCAGTGTGGTGATGCGGTGGCCTTACTCAATCAATATGCCCCTATCACCCGCGAGGTTTTTGCCGCCTTGCCCAACCTCAAAATGGTGGTGCGCTATGGGGTCGGTTATGACAGTGTGGATGTGGCGGCGGCGACGGAGCATGGCGTGATGGTGGTCAATGTACCCGATTACGGGGTCCAAGAAGTGGCCGACCACACCTTGGCGTTGTTGCTGGCGATGGTGCGCAAAATCCCGGCCATCGTCAACGACGTCACTGCCGGGCGCTGGAACGACAACACCTTCCATCCCATCATGGGCCTAGCTGCCAAAAAAGTGGGCTTGCTGGGCTTTGGCAATATCGCCAAAGAAGTCGCCAAGCGCGCCCAGGCTTTCAATATGCAGGTGCAGGCGTATGATCCCTATGTGGCGGCGGAGGTGTTTGCGGCACACCAGGTGGCGGGTGTATCCGCCGAGACGGTATTTGCCACCAGTGATATCATCTGTGTGCATTTGCCGCTCAACGACCAAACCCGGCATTTTGTGGGGGCGACCACGTTGGCGCAAATGAAAAAAACTGCCTACCTGATCAATACGGCCCGGGGCGGGGTGGTGCATAGCGCTGACCTTGCGGCTGCCTTGCAGGCGGGGCAAATCGCTGGTGCCGCCTTGGATGTACTCGATATCGAACCGATGCCGGCCGATCATCCCTTGCGGAGCGCCCCCAATTGTCTGCTCACCTGCCATATCGCCTGGTATTCCGAAGATTCGTTGGTGCGCTTACAGCAGTTCGCCGCCCTCGAAATCGCCCGTATGCTCAACGGCGAATCGCCTCGGTCGGTGGTCAATCGTCGCGGCTAAACCGCATACTATGTAAGGGCGATTAATCCACGGCGCCCATACACTGATTGTGGTCTGCATACCTGTATCGGGCGCTGGGGAAAATCGCCCAAAGAAGTCGGAAGTAGCGCCGCAACATGCTGCGGTCTAAGCAGAGACGCAGCAGGCTGCGGTCTGTACGCGTGGTAAGTAGCGCCGCAGCAGGCTGCGCGCTACTTACCACGCGTGCGCTGGGTGGGACGCTATAAATCAATGATTGGTAAACAAGTACGCCGTATATGCGATTGCCTCACGCAGAATATATTGCCATGTATGCAGGACGGTTGTGAAGCTTGTGGTAGGGGTGATCGGTGATGCATAAGCCGTAAATCCCAAATCACCTGCCATTTTGAGTGAGCGTAGCATGTGAAACGAATCGCTTACGATTAACACGCTGTGAATGTTATTGGTTTGGGCTAGTGCGGCGGCGGCTTTCAGGCTTTGGTATGTCGAGCGTCCAGTGGTTTCTTGGAGAATTGCTGTGGCTGGAACGCCATGTTGTTGGAGATAATTCGCACCGGCTTCGGCTTCTGACATGTTGTCACCGTTGCCGGTGCCCCCGGTGACAATGATGGTAGCGACGGTTTTTTGTTGATACAAGGCCAAGGCATGGTCGAGGCGAGCTTTGAGTACTGGCGAGGGATTGCCGACCCACACCGCTGCCCCCAGCACGATGGCTGCATCAGACGTTTGGGTATGATCACTTTGGCTTTGGCGGATGACAAAGTAGGTCACGATACCGATGTAGATACAGCTCACCATAAAAATCCACAATAAGGCGCGCACGATATGCCCAAACAATCCTCGTGAGGTTTTGTATAACATTGGTGAAGTATGTGAAGATTGTGTCATGGTGCGCGCCTTTTGAGAACAAAAATTGTCATGATAGCGTTATTATACTGTAGTCATTTACAATGACGGAATTTCGTTTTTTGGAGTACAGATGTTATGAATCGTATATCGATTGCGCCAGTCTGGCGCTGGCCATTGGCCACCCTGGTGTTATTACTGGTGGCCGCCAATCATATCGTGTCCGCCCGCCTTATGGGGGTGGCGTTGCTGGCGGTAGGCATCGGGCATGCTGCCGTCATCATCCAACGCCTGCGCCAACAACAACGCATTGGGAATGTCACCTATTGGCGGGGTGTGCGCTACGAAACACCCGCGCGTAGTGGTTTTCAATGGCGTGACCTGCGCGACCAAGGGCTATTTATTGCCAGCGCCGCCATTGCTATTTTGCTTGGACTGGCCTTATTGTAAGGCGACGGTATAGGCGGCTTCGGCGGCGCTGACTCGGCTCTGCCAAGTGTGCTGTAGCGCACTGTGATAGGCCGCCTGTTGCATCGCCTGCCAGCGCGGCGAGTCGGCCATCACTGTGAGCACCGCCTCTGCCAGTGCGTGGGGTTGGCGTGGGGGGGTGAGGATTCCGTTGCTCCCGCTCTGCACAAACGTCCGCATCTCGCCCACATCATTGCCAACCACCGGCAAGCCAGCTGCGAGTAATTCGAGGAGCTTGGCCGAGCACCGGGCCCGATTGATTAAGGTATCGTCGACGGGCACTAGCGCCACCCCAGCCTGAGCCAGCACTGCCGGAATGTCGCGGGGTTGCATCCAGCCCCGGATGTCGAGATGGCCATCAATCCCCGCAGCCTGCGCCAATGCATGTAATTGGCGCTCTTCTCCATGCTCACCGCTGCCAATCACCGTCAGTTGGATGTCGGGGCGGGCGCTGATGATTGCACGCATGGTGGAAATGAGGTCGTCGAGACGAAACTCCCAGAAGCGCGTGTACAACAACAGCCGCGCCGGCGTGCGTAGGTTGGGTGGTGGGGTTTGCCCGAGGTCGGCTGCGTTGGGCAGATAAAAGACCCGCTCACGCGCCACCCCTTGGGCCCATACCAGCCCTTCGAGGGTGCGACTCGCCACTGTCACACTCTGGGCGATTTGTGGCAAGCGGCCTTCTTGCCAATCAAACAACGCTTTGGCGCTGGTAGGGTAAGGCAGATGGTCATTCCAGCCGCCTCGCCCTTCACGGTCGTCACAATCGACCACCAGTGGGATGTGGGGGGCTACAATCCGTCCGTAGTGGGCGGCCAGGCCTGCCTGTCCTTTGGGTTTGAACAGGTGAATCAGGTCGGGGGTAGTAGCCATGGCGCCTTGCCACAACGCCAGACTTTGCTGGGCGACGCCAGCTACACTGGGCCACGTCGGAGCCAGGGTATGTGTGACGGGGACAAGCCCGTGGACGACCGTGGTACCGGCGTCTTGGGGATTGTGGATGGGTGGCGCGATGATGTGTACCGAGTGCCCTGCCTGCGCTAAGGCATTGGCGAGGGGCAGCATACGCGCCAAAAGAGTGCCCTTCGGTGTAATACCGAAGGGCGCAAGCATAGTGATGCGAAGTGATTGCATGACCGTCCTAGAGGCGTGAGCGTGGGTCGAGCGCATCGCGCAAGCCATCACCCATGAAGTTGATACTGAGTACGGTAATGAAAATCAAGGCGGCGGGAATCAACGCAAGATGGGCAGTCGTTTGCAAAAACTGGCTACCGTCTGTTACTAACCGACCCCAAGTGGGGGTGTCGGGCGGGAATCCGATACCAAGGAATGATAGGGTCGATTCACTCAAAATCGCATTACCGATTTCGAGGGTCGCAGCCACAATAATCGGGCTCACGGCGTTGGGCAAAATATGCCGGAACATGATGTCTGACCGTTTGACTCCCAAACAAATCGCCGCTTCCACGAATTCCTTTTGTTTGAGTGTAATAAACTGCGCCCGTACAATTCGGGCCGTCTGCATCCATGCCAGCACACCTACCATGACTACCACAATCACAAACATCCCAAACTCAAGTCCCAGTTTGGCCGTGACATCATTGCGGAACAGGTAGACGGTGAGGAGCAACAACGGTAGGGTGGGCAATGACAAAAACAAGTTGGTGATAAAGGTCAATACTTCGTCGACGTAGCCACCGAGATAGCCTGAAATAGCACCAATCAATGTCCCAATCGATACCGCGATAACCATTGCGGCAAATCCGACCGATAGTGAAATCCGTCCGCCATACAAGGCCCGGGCAAACTGGTCACGCCCAAGGTCGTCCGTCCCAAAGGGATGGTTTGCCACAGGTTGGCTCATGATAGCAGTAAAGTCAAGCTCTTCGCGATTGACCGTCCATACATATGGGCCAATCAACACGCCGACGGTAATCACAATCATCACAATTGAGCCAAACATGGCCAGGCGATGTCGTTTAAACCGGCGCCACGCATCTCCCCACAACGTGCGAGGTTTTTTGTTGGCTAATTCGGCGATGTCATTCGCTGTTGTATCCGCAAGGTTTGCAGCCATAAAGGATACCTTCCGCTTATTCAGTGCTTAGTTGTATTTGACGCGTGGATCAAAGATACCATACATGATGTCGGCAATTACATTGAAAATAACTACCAAAATCGAGAAGATGAACGAAAGCGCCATGACCACTGGGGTATCGGAGCTTTGAATAGAGGTCACCAAAAGTTGACCAAGTCCATTCACCCGGAATAAGTTTTCGGTGATGATGGCACCGGCGAAAATCCCTGGGATGCCGAGGGCCACCAACGTGATGACGGGGATGATACTGTTCACGACTACGTGACGGGTAATCACCGCCCAGTCATTCAACCCTTTGGCACGGGCAGTACGTACATAGTCGAGGGGTAAATTATCGAGCATCGATGAGCGCATAAACCGGGTTAGCGAAGCGGTTTGTTGGACGACGAGCACTAATACCGGTAGCACCATCTGATTAATTGCTTGTTTAAGCGTGACAAAATCAGTAATTTTTAATGTCGTGCTATACACAATCGGGAACCAATGGAAGTGGATGGCAAAAATCAACATGAACGACAGCCCCGTAAAAAACGAGGGCAGAGAACCACCAATGAATGACATAAATGTCGCGACTTGGTCAAAAAGCGTATATTGTTTGACCGCCGAAATAACCCCGATGGGTATTGCAATCAAAATGGCAATCAAATACGAGATACCAACGACTTGCAACGTTTGGGGGATGCGTTGCATCACGATGTTAATTACGGGGGATTTGGAAGAGAAGGAATAGCCCCATTCGCCCTGTGTCATTGACGAGGCCCATTTGTAGTAGCGTATGTACCACGGTTTGTCCAAGCCAAATTGCTCGCGAATACGATTGCGGGTGGATGCGGGGATGGCTGGATTCAAGGCAAATTGCGCTAACGGGTCACCTGGTGCCAATGCTAATACCGCAAAAATCAACACGCTAATGATTAATAGCGTGGGAAAAGCAACCAGTATCTTACGAATAATGTATTGGGTCATGGAGTGACCTCCACGGTGTTCAAAGAGAAAAGGGGGGAAATGAGGAGGGTGCAAATGATGGAGGTTGGGACAAGCCCAACCTCCATCCAAGGACTAGCTTACTTGTGCCAGGAATCGATGTTCCACAAGCCCGAGTCAAACGTGTTGTACGTTGGGCCTACGAGACCATTGATGATGGCATTTGGTGTGCGGCGATTGACCAACGGAATAACAGCGTTATCTTTGATCAACATGTCATTCAACTCGATGGCCAAAGCAGTGCGCTTGGCGGTGTCGAATTCGGCTGCGTACTTAGCGTACAAGGCATCATAGTCCTTGTTGCAGTAACGGCCGTCATTGCCACCGTTCCATTTGTTTTCGGCTGAATTCATCTTGGCACAGGTCCAACCGGCCAAGTATGAAGCTGAATCTACGCCGTCAGGACCGTTGGTGTACATTTGCATGTCGACATACATCTTGTTCAAGGTGTCGTCGATGCCCACATCACCGGAGAAGAAGACACCAGCGTCAACAGCCTTGAGGCTCACGGCAATGCCGAGTTCCTTCAAGTTGCTCTTGATGATGGCTTGTTCGCCTTGGCGAAGGGTGTTGATCGAGGTTTGGAAGTAGAGGGCCAAGGGCTTGCCATCTTTGTCAGCGCGAGCGCCGTCTTTTTCTGGGAAGCCGGCTTCGTCCATCAACTTCTTGGCGCCTTCGATGTCACGCTCACAAGTGGTGTTCTTGCTGTTGACTGATTCTGGTACAACCAAGATGTTGCAGTTTGCAACGCCGGTTGGGCCATAGAGGTTCTCGACGATGGCCTTGCGGTCGATGGCCATGTTGATGGCCTGACGAACCTTGGGGTTGGTCAAGAATGGGTGGGGCTGGCTGGGCTCTGAACGCTTCTTGCCCAATGCAGCATCGGGGTTCGAGAAGTTGATGACGATACGCTCGACACCAAATGAACCACCGGCGATTGGCTGACATTTGCCACCGGCCAAAATTGGCTCGAGGGCGGCCTTCGGCACTTGGAGGTTCCAAGCGTAGTCGGCTTCAGCAGTCTGACAAACGGCATTACCAGCGGTCGTAGCATCGCCACCACCCTTGATTTCGACGGTGTCAAATGCGGTCTTGTCGGCGTTGCGGTATGTTGGGCTCTTCACGTAGGTAACGGTGTCACCTGGCTTGAATTCCTTCAACATGTAGGCGTTGGTGCCGACTGGAGCCAAATTGGCAGCCTGACAAGCAGCATCGGTCAAAGCCTTTTCACCGACACAGTTCTCAAATTGCTTCTTTTGGATAATCATACCCGAGAAGCTGACGAACGAACCGTAGGGGTTCGGGGTCGGAGCAGCCCAGGTGATCTTCACGGTGTTGGCATCAACAGCCGTGATGTCTTTGATGATGGTGTAGTTTGAGCTGGTGGTGGCGGCGGTCTTGGGGTCTGAAGCGTACTTCCAGGTGAAGATTACGTCGTCAGCCGTGAAGTCCGTACCATCTGACCACTTGACGCCCTTTTTGAGCTTCCAAGTCACGCTGGTACCGTCCTTAGCGACGCCACCATTTTCGATCGTTGGGATCTCTTCGGCCAAGTAGGCAACCAATTCGTCCTTCTCATTGTAGTGGGCCAATGGCTCGAGAATGACGGTGGCGGCGTCGAAGTCCTTGGTGCCTGATGACACGTGAGGATTCAACACGGTGGGAGCCTGCCAGTAAAGGATCTTCAATGACTTGGGATCCGAAGCTGGGGCAGCTGCTTCCGCAGTTGCGGTCGGCTCAGCAGGAGCGGCGGTCGGCTCGGCGGCCTTGGTGGGCTCGGCGGCGGCGGCGGTTGGTTCGGCGGCCTTGGTGGGCTCAGCTGCAGGAGCTGCACCACCACAAGCGACGAGCAACGGCAACAACAGGGCAGCGGCCAAAAGGGCTGCACTGCGCTTCCATGAAGAAGCAATTTGCATGGTGTTCTGATCCTTTCGAAGAGAACGGAAATCTGCTACACACACATAACCCAATCATTGAATTCATTAAAAATGTATCCAACATTGGATTATTAAATGTATGTGAGAAGTATTCTAGTAGATTTATCATCTTTCGTCAATGCAACAATTGTTTGTTTTGTGGTGATACTTGCACAAATTCCGATATGGCTACTTGGTTGTTTTCACCGAGGGGCAGTATATCCCTTAATTTCCGCTCACATCGACAGCGAATTCATGATTGCCAACCGGTTGAATGTGACGGTCATTCTCACTACAGGCCGCCGTAAATGCCGCCATCTGCCGCGCACTGAATTACACCGCAGTCTGCATCGATACGCAATGTCTCTTCATCATAAGGTCGTCGTGTGGCTTGCTGTATCACGATGTCCTACCCAAACGATTGCACCGAATATATGGCGTATTTTTGCGCATGAAGGATTGAGTATAATGCACCATATATGTAGCGCTACGCAACGAAATGAACTATTTATGCAACAACTGACCCAACTTGTGACCGCCCTACGGGCAATTGTCGGTCACGATGGTGTAATTGACGGTGCGGCCGCGTTGCTCACCTATGAAGCCGACGGCTGTGTGATGGATCTCCATGCCCCCAATCTCGTCGTATTACCGCGCACGAGTAGCCAGACCGCCGCCGTGGTCAAGCTGGCCGTGGCTGCCGGTGTACCCGTCGTCGCTCGTGGCGCCGGTACGGGGCTATCGGGTGGCGCCACCCCCATTCATGGCGGGATTGTGATTGCTACTACCCGCATGGACAAAGTGCTCGAGGTCGATACCCGTAACAAACGCGCCCTCGTGCAACCAGGCGTGATTAACTGGGAATTGTCGCAACACCTCGCCAACTACGGCTATGCCTTTATGCCCGACCCTTCTAGCCAAAAAGCCTGCACCCTCGGCGGCAATATCGCCAACAACAGTGGTGGTCCCCACTGCCTCAAGTACGGCATGACTACTAACCATGTGCTGGCATTGCGCACCGTGCTCCCCAATGGCGAACTGATTTGGACGGGCAACGGCAGTATCGATACCGTCGGCTATGATTTGGCGGGAGTGATGACTGGCTCCGAAGGGATGTTTGGCATCGTCACCGAAGCCTGGGTGCGGATGACTCGCCTGCCTGAATCGTTGCGGGTGGTGCTAGCCCTCTTCCCCGATATCCCTTCGGCCTCACAAACGGTGTCGACCATTATCGCCCGCGGCTTGCTTCCCGCCGCCCTCGAAATGATGGATAAACTCGCCATCAAAGCGGTCAATGGCATGTATAAACTGGGCTTACCCGAAAGTGCGGGATCGGCTCTGTTGATTGAAATTGACGGCGTCGAAGAAGGTCTCGACGATTTGTTGCGCGATGTGACCCAGATTTGTCGTGACCACGGCGCCATTGAAGTCCGTCCCGCCACTACCCCGGCTGAGCAAGCCCAGGTTTGGGCCGCCCGCAAAAACGCCTTTGGGGCGATGGGACGCTTGTCTCCTAGCTACTACTTGGTTGATACGGTCGTCCCGCGCACCAAATTGCCGAGTATTTTGGCGCATGTGGGCGATGTCTCGCGGGACTTCCACCTGCCCATCGCCAATGTGTTCCACGCTGGCGACGGTAACTTGCATCCGCTGATTTTGTTTGATCGCCGTGACCGGGCCCAACTCGAACGAGCCCTCGGTGCCGCCACCGAAATCCTCAAAGAATCGGTGCGCCTCGGTGGCGTAGTAAGTGGTGAACATGGCATTGGCGTCGAAAAACGCGACTACATGGATATTTTGTTTACCACGGCTGATTTGGCCGCCATGGCCGGATTACGCCGCTCGTTTGATCCCCGTGAATTGTTCAATCCAGGCAAAGTGTTCCCTGCTCGCAAAGGGTGTGGCGAGCTGGCTGAGCTCCGCCAGCACGCTATCGCCGCCAACGAAATCGGTGAAGTGCCAGCTGGCACGTGGTTGTAGTTTTTAATCGATAAATCAGGCCTGAAAAGGATTTGTGATGTCAGATATTATTGCGTTAATTTCCACTGATGATGCGTTGTGTCATGCATATACCGTACATGGGGTGGTGCCGGCGCGGGTAGCGATGCCGCAGACCAGTGCCGATGTGTCGGCGTTGGTGCATCATGCTGGGCAACACGGGTGGCAGGTAGTGGCATGGGGTGGCGGTACCCATCAATTGATTGGGGCACCGCCGACGGGTGTCGATTTGGTGATTGTCACGACGGCACTGAATCGGGTGCTACAACACGAGCCCAATGATTTGACGATTTCGGTCGAAGCAGGGATGACGATGGGTGCGTTGCGCGCCTATCTGGCCCAACACGGCCAAATGTTGCCCGTTGATCCAGCCTTGTCTGACCAGACCACGATTGGTGGCATGATTGCCACTGCCGCCGATGGGCCGCGGCGCGCCAATTACGGGATTTTGCGCGATATGATGATTGGGATTGGGGTGGTCGAAGTCAACGGCCAGCCTTCCCGCGCCGGTGGTATGGTCGTCAAAAACGTCAGCGGGTTTGACATGATGAAACTCTATCACGGCAGCTTTGGTACATTAGCAGTGATTGTATCGGCCAATTTTAAACTCATTCCGATTCCCCCAGTCACCGCCACGGTGATTGCCACATTTGCGCAATCTGACCAGGCGATTGATTATATTACCGATGTGATGGCGTCACAGCTGACGCCGGTGACCTGTGAATTACTCGATGCCACCCTGTTGCAACGGATTGGCGTTGCGGGTGTGTGGGGCGTGGCGTTGGCTTGCGAAGGTCCCCAAGCGGCGGTAGACCGGCACATGACCGAACTCCCGCAGCGCGCCCAAATTCACGCCGGTGCCACTACGATTTTTTATCATGAAACGCATACCCAATGCTGGCAAATCATTGCTGATGCCTCGGCTGTTGCCCAGCTTGGCGCTGGTGAATTGGTGTTGCGCTGGGCCACCTTGCCGGCGTTTGTGGGGGAACTCGTGCAGCGGATTGCTGATTTGGGGCAGTCGTTGGGGGGCAATCCGCAGATTCATGCCCGGGCGAGTATCGGCGTGGGGTATGTGCGCGTGACTGGCCTCGATGCCAACACCCAAAACCAATGGTTTGCGGCATTGCCCGAAGTGGTATGGGTCGCAACCAACGCCACCAATCTCGCCACGTATTGGCATGCCCCAGTGGGTGGGCGTGATGTGATGGTCCGGATTCGTGATGAATTTGACCCGCAACGGCGCCTTAATCCAGGACGATTTGTGGTGTGATGGCGTATAAAAAACGATATGTGTGATGGAATAAACACCGTGATTGCGATTTGCACGCAATCACGGTGTTTGTGTGAAGTAAGCAGACTCTTCCCTATGGCGTGGGCTGCGGTGGTGGTGGTGGTTCA
>CALFIC010000029.1 GCA_937876225.1 uncultured Chloroflexota bacterium
TACGGGCGAATCATGCTGGCGAATGCATTCGCCGCTATTCGCCCTGAGGATGTGATAGGCTACCTACACACCACCATCACCCCAAGGAATAGCAATGAACTCATTATTAATCATCGCTGGCCTCAGCTCGGCTCTCTGTTATGGCATCAGTGATTATGTAGGTGGCCGAGCCAGTGCCCGGATTGCGATTGTGCAGGTGCTGGTCATCGGCGAACTCATCGGCGCTGGCGCATTGTGGGCACTAGCGTGGTGGTATCACGACGCGTGGCTGGCAACGGAGTTGATTGGGGTGGCTGTAGGCGCAGGGATGGTGGGGGCAATAGGCGTTGCGAGCCTTTATCACGGTATTGCTCGTGGTCATGCGGCCATCGCTGCGCCAATATCAGCATTACTTGCCGCCGTCATCCCCGTCATCTACGGCATTGGGAGTGATGGAATGCCCAAAACACTCGTCCTGGTCGGTATGGCAATCGGGATTATCGCCATCGTGCTCAATTCGCTATCGGGCAGCATCGACCGCTTTGCTGGCTTGTGGCAAGGGGTATTGGCGGGGGTAGCATTTGGGGTGTACTTTGTGTTGCTCAAATACTTAGGCCAAGCGCATGCGCTCTTTTTGCCATTGGCGATGAGTCGCTCGTGTGCCTTGCTCATCACCATCCCATGGCTGCTCATCCGCCCGGGCGGGCGCACCAGTGCTACCGGCATCGGGTTGGCGATTGTGGCGGGGGGTTTCGATATTGCAGCGGGGATGTGGTACATCTTGGCGACCCAATCGGGGCGCATCGATATCGCCGGCGTACTGGCCTCACTCTACCCAGGCGTGACAGTGTTGCTGGCCTACTTCATCAATCGTGAGCAGATTAGTATCCCGCAACGCTGGGGTTTGCTGGCCACGATTATTGCCACCGCACTCATCGCCAGCTAGATGATTACATGGCCAGCCAGCCTTCGTGGCGCAACAGCCATTCTTTGCGATGTAGGCCGCCCGCATAGCCGGTCAAGGCGTTGTTGCTGCCCACTACCCGATGGCACGGCAAAATAATCGCGATGGGATTGAGGCCATTGGTACGCCCTACGGCACGGCTGGCAGTTGGCCGACCGATGCGCTGCGCCAAGGTGCCATAGCTAATGGCCGTGCCGGCAGGGATAGCACGTAAGGCCAGCCAAACATTTTGTTGAAACGGGGTACCGCCCGTGTCAACAGGCAAGTCATCACAGGCAATTAAATCACCAGCAAAATAGGCCTGGATGCGCGATACAGCCTCGAGCGGGTCAGATTTTTCTACCAATGTATAGCCATTATGACCGTAGCGATGCGCCAACAATTGATGCATGCGATCACGGTAGTCGATATAGTCGAGTACATGCACAGCGTGGTCGTTGCAGGCCAACAGCAATTCGCCGATAGGCGAGGTAATCTGGGTAAGGGTCAATTGCACCATAGAAGTTCCTTTGGGTGGCATAGTAACGACGTCCCATATTATACAGTAGAGACGCAGGGATCTCTCAGAGACGCAGCCTGCTGCGTCTTTACGCTAATGATAGACTCATATGGCATTGGTAAAATCACTACAATCGTTTATTAGAGAAAAGTGACATTATTACTATGCGTGATATTTTACGATTACGGTTACCAATCTGGTTTGTAATGCCTTTACTCATGCTCACGAGTATCATTATGCTTGGTGCCGGATATCTAGTAGCGCATCAACTCAGCACCCCCTGTTCGTTGAGCACTACCGAATGTAGTAAGTTGACGCGCTTATACACGGCCTGGGAGATTGTGAGCAAGAATTATGTCGACCCCAAATCAGTTGACACCGATGCCATGATTGACGGGGCGATTAGTGGGATGGTCGACAGCCTTGGCGACCGTGGCCACAGCCGCTACATCTCCCCCAAAGATGCCGCTGCTGAGCACGAAGCCCTACAAGGGAGCTTCGAAGGCATCGGCGCCTATCTAAGTGAACGAGATGGCTATGTAATCATCGCCGCCCCTATCGAAGGCTCACCTGCTGCCGCTGCCGGAATTTTGCCCGGCGACCGCGTCACCAAAGTCGATGGCGTCGACATGCGCACCGCCACGATTACCGAACTCCAACGCAAAGTGCGTGGCCCTGGTGGCACCCAAGTGGTCCTCGATATCACCCACGAAGACGGTACCACGATGACGGTCACGATTACCCGTGCCACGATCGATATCCCCAGTGTGACGTGGAAGATGTTGCCGGGGGGCGTGGCACTCTTGCACCTCAATCAGTTTTCGGCTAAAGCAAGTGGTGACATGCAAACCGCCCTGACCGAAATTAAGGCGGCCAATGCCAAATCCATCGTCCTCGATTTGCGCAACAATCCAGGTGGCTATGTCGATCAATTGATGAATGTCGCCGGACAATTTTTGCCAGCAAACACTACCGTGCTTATCGAATCAAGTCGAGACGGCACCCAGACACCCTACAAAACCGAAGGTACGGGGCTAGCAACCGACATACCAATGGTGGTACTCGTCAACAACAATAGCGCAAGTGCCGCCGAAATCTTGGCCGGCGCATTGCAATCAGCCAAACGGAGCGTGATTATCGGTGAAGCTACCTTTGGGACGGCCACCGTACTCCGTTCGTATCCGCTCGATGCCGGCGCCGAAATCCGCCTCGGCACCACCCAATGGTTGACCCCAGACGGCAAAGTAGTACGCGGCAAAGGGATTAGCCCGGATATCGAAGTAACTTTGCGCACGTTGTCGAATATTTTGATTCCTTCCGCTGCAGCCAAACTGAGTCAAGCCGAATTGCTCAAAAGCACCGACACCCAATTAGTGCGCGCCTTACAAGAATTAGGCCTCAAATAAAACACCCCCCACGGGCGCCATGACGGCGTCCGTGGGGGTAAATTATTTCCCCTACATGAATTGTTTCCAAATGGCTTCCACAATCAAGCCCAGCAAAAAGAGCAACCCGAAGGTGCGGGTATGCACGAAAGCGTATGGGGCATACCAAAGCGGCCAAACATCGGGTGGATAGTCAGCAGGGGGTGCGTCGGGACGGATGGTGGTAAAAATCTTGATGGCCGCCCAAGCACTCGGTAGCGCCAGCACCACGATTGCCAGCCACGGCGTAAAGACCCCGGTGACAATCAACCAGGCCACAATGGCGTATTCGGCCACAAACAAGGCAATAGCCACGTAGCGCGCCAGCACGTCACCCAGCAACACCGGCAACGTGCGGATGTTGCTGATGCGATCTGACGGCATTTTGTCGATGTGTTTACCAAACAATACGGTGGTCGCAGCCAAGGTTTGGGGCAGGCTAATCAACACTGCCGCCCATGACCACTGCCCGGTAATCACGAAATAACCGCCACCGACCATCAACGGTCCCCACACCACTAACACGGCGATTTCGCCCATGCCGATGTACTTGAGGGGCCAGGTATAAAAAATCACGAAACCGGCGCCGATCAGCAACAATTCAAGCGCTAGCGTGCCCCGCAAATAGACCAAATAGGCGCCGGGAATCAACGCCAAGGCGCCGGTCACGGCGATATAAAGCAACAGTCCTCGTTGATTGAGCAGGCCATGCACGAGTGGTTGCGGACCATATTGGGCGCGGAAGTAGTTATTGTGATCGACCCCGGCGCGGTAATCCATCAGGTCGTTAATAAGATTGTTGGCGGCGTGGGCCATTGTCAAACCCACAAACAAGCAAAGCCACAAAGTCAAATCAAACATGCCGTCATGCCAAGCCCACACGCCGGCAATCATGGCAGAAGTTGCCGTCATCACTAGCACGGCGGCGCGGGATGCCACCAGCCAGCGCGAGATGATGTCGAGCGCTTGCCATTCTGCCAGGCTCAAGCGTGGAATGGTACGCAAGGCCTTGCCCCACATTGCAATCATGGTAATCTCCTTTGATAAAACCGATTGAATGGCGCTATGATACCATACAATACCTATTTTTATGCATAAAAATAGGTATGTTGCACAGTTTTTTATTCACAAAATTTGTATTTTTTATCATGAAAACATCTGTTGCTTATCTAATTTTATGCTTATCCTGTGGCAAGCCAGGGGAGATTCCACGCTATTGTACAGACGCAGCAGGCTGCATCTGTACGGTTGCCAGCGCAACCGGCATGAAATGACGTGGGGATGGTGTTTTGGCGTAGATATTGCAGCAGGCACAACTCGGTATAATAAAAGGGAAGCACTATGCGTAGTGCATTCCCGTCACCTAAAGGATATCACTGTGAACCACTGGCGATTTTGGCGATTATATTTCACGCTCCTAAGCATCGTCGTCCATATTTTCATCTACGACATTTTGTTGGGGCGCTGGTTTGGGGGCAGCACGATTCGGCGTTGGGTGCGCTTAGCGCGCCGCTTCCGGCGGCTGGCGATCGACCTTGGCGGCGTGCCCATCAAACTTGGGCAGTTCCTCAGTGTGCGGGTCGATGTATTGCCAGCGCCAGTCACCGCCGTGCTGGCCGATTTGCGTGACCAAGTGCCCCCCGTCGATTTTGCGCATATCATCCCCGTATTTGCAGCAGCCTGGGGACAAAGGTACGACGACGTGATGGAGGATTTTGATAGCACACCGGTGGCGGCGGCCTCGCTCGGGCAGGTCTACAAGGCGCGCCGGCGTGATGATCAGCGGCTAGTGGCCATTAAAGTGTTGCGCCCGGGCATCCACACCGTGATTAATACCGATTTAGCCGCGGTGCAGGCGATTGTGCGCTTAATCAAAAACTATCCCTTGATCCGCCAGCGTGCCGATTTACAGCGGATTTTTGATGAGTTTGCGTTGGTATTACGCCAAGAGCTGGATTATCGCATCGAGGCCAACAACAACGCTACCTTAGCGGGATTCCTCGACCAAATGCCCCGCGTGGCCTTGCCCGTCATCCACCCCGATTTGTCGAATCGTGATGTGTTAGTGATGGACTGGGTAGACGGGATCAGCCCCGACAATGGGGATGCACTCACCGCCGCCGGGATTGATCGCAAAGCGGTAGCGGCCCAGCTCCTCGACATTTTTTTTACGCAATGCTTTGTGCATGGCACCTTCCACGCCGACCCCCACCCCGGCAATTTGTTGATTGTCCCCAAGGGCAACGGTGAGTGGGCGCTCACCTTGCTGGATCTGGGGGCGGTGGCGCATGTACCAGCCCCCTTGCAAAAACATTTGCGGGCGGGGGTGATTGCCATGGTAGGCAACGATGTACCGCGCCTCATCCAGGCCTTTGACGATTTGGGGATGATTTTGCCCGATGCCGACCGTGACGATATCCAGCGTGTTTTGCGGCGGGTACTCGCCGATGTATTTGACCGCAGCATCGCCGATTTGCGCACTATTGACGTCAAAAGTATCGCCTACGACACCCGTGATGTGATGCTCACCTTACCCTTTCAGTTACCGCAGGATGTGGTTTATCTCGGGCGGGCCTTGGGGTTGTTGAGTGGGGTGGTGACGATGCTCGACCCCGAGATTAATTTCTTTCGGGCGGCACAGCCACTCGCACAACGCTGGTTGAAGGATGGCCAAGGGTCGTTGATCGACGGAGCAATCAAGCTGGGACGACAGCTGATTGGGTTGCCGCAGCGCCTCGATGGCGTGCTCAACCAACTCGAACAAGGGCAGTTGCGGGTCGATATGCGCCGCCTCGAACGCCAGCTCCAGCGCATGGAAACGACCCAACGCCGTCGCGACATGCTGATTGTGGCGCTGGTGCTGGTGGTGGGATATTTTGTGTGGCGGTAGGGTGGCAACAGCGGATTTTATGTATCTCGCACAGGGCACGCAGCGGACGCGGAGATATCACCCGGGCGATTGCTACGGCGAGGAGATATGTGCATGGCCCATGGAATGACACCACGACGATGAATACTGATGTGCCGTAGCATACCTCATTGGCGCCCCGCACGGAGATTCCACGCGACGGGTGCGCACACCCTGCATGGAATGACGCTGGGGTGGAGTATAGAGGGTGCGGTTGCGTTGACACTGCCCGCGTTGACGTTTAAGATGGCTACAGCATACATCAAATGGCCTATTGTGTGAGGAATGCGTGAAAAAGCTACGATTATGGATAGGACTCATTGTAAGCGCTGTTTGTCTGTATATTGCGTTCCAAGGATTGCACCTCGAAGATTTTGTGGGGGTGGTCAAGTCGGTCAACTACTGGTGGATTATCCCCGCCGTGGCCGTCTACACCATTGCCGTCGTGATCCGCACCTGGCGCTGGCGCGCTATGTTGCGCCCCATCGCCGACATCTCGATGGGACGGTTGTGGCCGGTCGTCGTCATCGGCTATATGGGCAACAACGTCTACCCCGCCCGGGCCGGCGAGGTGTTGCGCTCGTATGTGTTGCGCCGTCGCGAAGGAATTGCGATGAGCGCGTCGCTTGCCACCGTGGTACTCGAACGCTTATTTGACGGCCTCATCATGTTGTTGTTTGTGTTTGTCACGTTGCCCTTTGCCCCCCTGCCCGCCGTCTACAACCAAGTAGTGACGGTGTTTAGTGTGGTGTTTGGCGTGGCGTTGCTCTTCTTTTTGGTGTTGGCATCCCGCCCAGCCCAGTTTTTGCAATTGTGGCAATGGGTGGCAACGCGATTTTTACCGGCCCGCTTTGCCAGCATGGGCAGCGACATCGTCACTAAATTTGTGAGTGGCTTGCAATCGCTCAAAAGCCCACGCGAAATGTTGGTTATTTTTGCGTCGTCGGCGTTGATTTGGCTGACCGAAACGGGTAAGTATTGGGTGATTATGCAGGGCTTTCCATTCCACGTTGATTTCACCGTGTTGATGCTCATGACAGCCGTCGTCAATCTGGCCACCACCTTGCCCTCCACTCCCGGGTATGCTGGCACCTTCGATGTGCCGGGGATTTTGGTGTTGCAACGCTATGGCATCAGCCAAGCGATTGCGACCGGCTATACCCTCGTGTTGCATGTGGCGCTATGGTTGCCGATTACCTTGCTGGGGGCCTGGTACATGCTCCGTGAACAAATGAGTTGGGATGATTTTGGGCGGGCGGTTGACGCTCGTCAAGGAGAATAACCATGCACGTGTTGATTGTGGGTGCGGGCTATGCCGGCTTGACCGCCGCCTATCATCTCCAAAACGCCGGCCACCAGGTCACCATCTGTGAAGCCGCCCCCCAAGCGGGTGGGCTGGCGTCGGGGTTCAAAGGCAGCGAGGCCTGGGATTGGCCGCTCGAACGTTTTTATCATCATGTGTTCGAGAGCGACCACGACATCCGTGATTTGCTCACTCAAATCGGTACCGGCCACAAATTATTTTTTAAAGCACCCCGTACCGTGCAATGGTGGCGTGACCGTACCTGGGCCCTCGATAGTCCCGTCAAAGTGCTCCAGCTCCCGCTGATGCCGTTTGTCGATCGAGTGCGCTTTGGGTTTAGTATTGCCTGGCTCAAATATATCGTGCGTGATTGGCGCCCACTCGAACGCGAAACGGCCATGGCCTGGAGTCAACGGGTGATGGGCGACAAAGCCTACCGCGCCATCATCGAGCCATTGCTCAAAGGCAAATTTGGCCCCTATGCCGAAAAAGTCAATATGGCCTGGTTGTGGTCACGCTTCAAGGCCCGTACCTTTAAGTTGGGCTATTACGAGGGAGGCTTCCAAGCCTTGGCCGATGATTTAGTGACAGCGCTGACAGCCAAAGGGGTCAAATTCTATTTCAATCGCCCCCTATCGTCACTCAATTACGACGGCAATCATTGGTTTGCCACTGCCGCCAACGGCGAAGTCATTACCAGCGACAAAGTGCTGGTCACGAGTGGCCCCGATATGCTCAAACGCATCGTACCGAATCTGCCCGCCGCTTATACATCCAGCCTGACGTCGCTCAATTCGCTAGGGGCGATGGTGATTACGATTGCCTTGAAACAGCCCCTGACTAGTGGCGATTATTGGATTAATACGCCCAAACCCGAATACCCGATGCTGGCCATCGTCGAGCACACCCACTTTGTAGATGCAGCCCATTACAACGGCGATCATTTGATTTATTGTGGCGATTATGTGCCGGTAGACCATGAATACATGACCATGGATAAAGACGCTATTTTGCAACGCTTTATCCCGGCGCTGACCCGCATCAACCCGGCTTTTAACGCCAGCTGGATTCGCGATGCCTGGGTGCATCGTGAGCGCTATGCCCAACCAGTGGCGCCCGTCAACCACAGCGCCAATATCCCCACCATCAAAACACCGCTAGCGGGGTTGTATTGGGCCAGTATGAGCCATGTCTATCCGTGGGATCGCGGCACCAATTTCGCCGTCGAAATCGGCAAACGGGCCGCCGAAACCATCTTGGAAGCCTAGTCCCCGACGCCCCTACTGTTTTTTTCATGACAAGGAGGTTGTGATGGCTGATCGATTTTTACTCACCGGTGCCCTCGGCTGTATCGGCTCATGGGTAGCGCGCAATTTGGTGAATCAAGGGATGCCACCGGTCATCCTCGATATTGGGGGTGATCCCAAGCGACTCAAGCAATTGATGAGCGACAGTGATTTGGCCAAAATCACTTTTGTAACTGGCGATGTCACTGATTTGGCCACCGTCGAAAAAACCCTCGACGATCACGACATCACCCACATCATCCACTTGGCAGCCCTGCAAGTGCCGTTTTGTCGCGCCAATCCGTCACTCGGCGCCAGTGTCAATGTAGTAGGCACAGTCAACATGTTTGAGGCGGCCAACAAACGCAAAGATCGCATCAACAAAGTGGTCTATGCCTCGTCGGTAGCCGTCTATGACGCCGCCGACGGCAATAGTGGCGAAATCAGCCACGGCATGGTTGGCCATCCCACCACCTTGTACGGCGTCTACAAGCAGGCCAACGAAGGCACCGCCCGGGTCTATTGGCACGAACAAAAGTTCCCTAGCATTGCGTTGCGCCCCTACATCGTCTATGGCACCGGCCGCGACCAAGGGATGACCTCGACCCCCACCAAAGCGATGTTTGCGGCGGCCGTCGACCAGCCCTACCACATTCCGTTTGGGGGACGGGCCGACTATCACTATGCCGACGATGTCGCCAACACCTTCATTGCCTGTGCCCGCGTGCCGTTTGCCGGCGCCGACATGTTCAATATCCGTGGCAGTTTGGCCAGCGTGCCCGAAATCATCCAAGCCATCGAGGCCGTGGCACCGAGTGTCGCAGGCAAAATCACCTGTACCAGCGACACCCTGCCCTTCCCCGACGAATACGAAAACAACCAACTCGAAGCCTTGATTGGCAAATTGCCCTATACCCCCCTCGACCAAGCGGTCAAAGACACCATCGTGCGCTACCGCGATTTGGTTAGCCGGGGTGTGATGGCCAAAGACGCCTTGTTGGGATAATCCAACCATCATCCCTGTAGCCATTTATCTGGCTACAGGGATGATGCATCTACTGCACACAAGGATGCCACGATGCGCTACAACTTCCTCGGCAACACCGAATTGCGGGTGTCGGCACTGGGACTCGGGGGCTCGACACTCGGGAGCGTGTTTGGCGCCGTCGACCAGACCCAAGGCATCCGGATCGTCCATCGCGCCCTTGCGATGGGCGTCAATTATTTCGACGTGGCGCCGGCCTACGGCTCAACCCGCGCCGAAACCGTCCTCGGGGCGGCGTTGGGTGGCATCCCCCGCGACCGCTACGTGCTGTCGACCAAGGTCGGCCAGTATGGCGACGCCGGCACTGATTTTTCGCCGACCCGGGTAGTGCACGAACTCGAGCAAAGCATGAAGCGCCTCGGTGTCAACTATATTGATGTGGTCTATTGTCACGACATCGAATACGTAGACATCGATTATGTCATTACCCACACCATCCCGACGTTGCGTCAGCTCCAAGCCCAAGGCAAAATCGGCTTGGTGGGGGTCAGTGGCTATCCGCTGGCGATATTCCCCAAAGTCCTCGCCGCTACCACCATCGATGCCGTGATTGCCTATTGTCACCTAATGCTGAGCAATACGCGTTTGCAAAAAATGCTGCCGCTGTTTGCCGACCGCAAAGTAGGGGTAGTCAATGCGGCACCGCTGGGGATGGGCTTGTTTACCCCCCAAGGGCCGCCTGACTGGCACCCAGCGACCCCGCAAATCAAGGCGGTGTGTGCCGAGGCGGTGGCGTTTTGTGCGGCACAAGGGGTCGACATCACCCAATTAGCGCTCCAATACGCCGTCGCACAAACGGGAGTGGCCAGCACGCTCGCGAGTGCGGCGAGTATCGCCGAAATCGAAAAAAACGTCATCGCACTGGAATCCCCCCTCGACCACGAGTTCGTCGCCCGCGTCCAAGCCATCCTGGCGCCGATTCGTGACGTGAGCTGGCAGACGGGGCGCCCGGAAAACAATTAGGGGACAACTATGAGCGAAATCCCCCATCCCTTAATTACCACCCGTGACGAATGGGCGCAGGCCCGCCAAGAATTGTTGCTGGCCGAAAAAGAGCTGACGCGCCAGCGTGACCGCGTCAATGCGGCTCGCCGGCGCTTACCGATGGTGCCAGTCGAAAATTATTTGTTTGACGGTGAGCAGGGTGAAGTACACTTTGTTGATTTGTTTGCGGGTCAACGCCAACTCATCATCTATCACTTCATGTTTGGGCCAGAATGGGAGGTCGGCTGCCCCGTCTGTACTGGCTACATGAATTCGTTGTGTGATCTCTCTCGTCTCACCCAGAGTGACACCACCTTTGCGATTATCGCGCACGCCCCCATCGCCAAAATCCTCGATCACAAAGCGCGCGCCGGCATTCGCTTCCCCATGTATTCGGCGTTTCGCAACACGTTTAATTACGATTTTGCGATGTCGACCCCCGAAGGGGGCGAAGGTCAAGGGGTGAGTGTCTTTTTCCAACGCGATGGCCAGGTCTATCACACCTACAGCACCCAACAACGAGGCGTCGAGGGGTTGAGTAGTGTCGACGCCTTCCTCGACATCACGCCCTATGGTCGCCAACAAGATTTTGAAGATTCACCGGCGGGTTGGCC
>CALFIC010000030.1 GCA_937876225.1 uncultured Chloroflexota bacterium
TTCCGATCTCCTCGGAGTACTCCGGAGCTCATGAGCTCAGCACGTGTTGGCGCAGGGCTTGGCTTTGAGCCTTTCCAGGCATTTGGCAGGCCATACAAAGGGACAGGGTAAGTGGCTGTGCGGGTCTGGGAGCCATTCATGACAGGCTCGTAATAACCGGTGATTAATCCTGATTCCTTGCCTGTAGCGCTGTTACGTACTTCGTATGCCTGAAAATTCACCTCAAAATATTGACGAATTGCACGTTCATCACGGCCTGAAATTGTTGAGGCTTGGGAGCAAACCTGGCGCCAATTTATTTCACTATTACGTTTACGTAAGGCATCGCAACTTATTGTTCCTATTTATCAACGTACGTATTCATGGACGATGAATGAATGTGAGCA
Organism: uncultured Chloroflexota bacterium; assembly: GCA_937876225.1. GTDB lineage: Bacteria > Chloroflexota > Chloroflexia > Chloroflexales > Roseiflexaceae > UBA965. The sequence goes on from CALFIC010000030.1 coordinate 387, forward strand.
ATTATGGCAAGATATTGTGCGTTGTGGTTCTAGCGATCATATTGACGTTCACTTTGTGGGTTCTATTGTATATATTTTGGATGGCGTTAGTACACATCCTCCGTTATTATTGATCGATGGACAACAACGATTGACTACCGTGTCAATTCTATTGGCAACCTTGGCTCATACGGTACAAGGAGAACCATTGGAAGGGTTATCAACCAATCAAATTAACTACTATTATTTAATGAATCATCTAGAGTCAGGGAACAAACGTTATAAACTCTTGCTTTCACAAACCGATCGAGATTCATTGATTGCCTTGGTTGACAACTTACCCCCACCACATACACCATCAATACGTATCCAACAAAACTATGAATTTTTTGAGAAAAAGCTCAAAGCAGATAATTTTGATATAGCGATTATTTGGCGAGGGCTTGCAAAGTTAATGATTGTTGAAGTGGCACTAGAACGTGGCAAGGATAATCCACAGCTAATTTTTGAGAGTATGAATTCGACTGGTAAAGAGTTGAGTCAAGCCGACCTAATCCGTAATTTTATTTTGATGGGATTAGCCCCCGATTTTCAGACACGCATGTATGATGGCTATTGGCGTAAAATTGAACTCGATTTTGGCCAAGAAGCGTATGGTACCCATTTTGATGGATTTATGCGTTATTACTTAACCATCAAAACCAGCCAATTGGTTCGTGAATATGATGTTTATAATGTTTTTAAGGATTACACACAATTAACCCGTAAACTGCATGCCGATGAACATGCACACATTGAGTGGTTGTTGAGCGATATTCATTACTTTGCGAAATTATATTGTGCTATTGCGTTTGACCAAGAATCCGACCCAACGCTTAAAATGGCATTTGCAGATTTAAATGAATTGAAAGCTGATGTAACATATCCATTTTTGATGGAAGTATATTATGATTTCAAGCACGAAAAACTGAAATACGCCGAATTTCTCCAGATTGTTCGGCTTACCGAATCATATGTATTTCGCCGTGCGATTTGTAATATCGCAACAAATACGATGAACAAAACATTTGCCTCATTTACAAAATCAATTGATCGCACAAAGTATTTGGAAAGTGTTCAAGTACAATTTATGTCACTACCGTCATATCGACGTTTCCCACGTGATGACGAATTTTATCGTGAATTTCAGGTACGCGACCTTTATAATTTCCGGAGTCGTAGTTACTACTTACGCCGACTAGAAAATTATGAGCGTAAAGAACTTGTCCAGATTGTAGATTACACTATTGAACATATCATGCCACAAAACGAAAATATTTCAGCTGAATGGCAGCGTTCGTTGGGTGCTGAGTGGAAACAAATACATGCAAAATGGCTCCATACATTAGGCAATCTTACCTTAACTGGTTACAACAGTTCATATAGTGATCATGCATTTATCTATAAACGAGACATGAGTCACGATCCGGTTAAGAGTTTGCGTAATAGTCCATTACGACTCAATCAAGGATTGGGACAACTTGACACATGGAATGAACAGACCATTCAGGCGCGAGCACAACGATTAGCTGATATTGGGTTAAAAGTATGGTTTGCACCAAGTATTTCTGAGCAATTAATACTTACGTATACGAAAAAAAGAGTGCGTCAGGAATATACGCTTGAGCAGTATCCCTCATTGATGTCAAATAAGTTGCGACCACTCTATGATGAGTTTCGGCGTGCAGTGCTCGATTTAGACAGCATGATGACCGAAGAATTTTTGAAACACTATATTGCATATAAAGCAGAAACAAATGTGGTGGATTTGATTCCGCTAACAAAGACAATAAAAGTTGTCCTTAATATACGTTTCAGTGAAATAAATGATCCTCACGGCAAATGTAGAGATATTAGCAATATTGGCAGTTTAGGTAATGGTGAAGTTGAATTAATATTCGATCAAATTCAAGATATTCCATATATTATTGGACTAGTTCGTCAGGTGGTTGAGCATCAACTTGGTGCAGAGGAGTAATTCCCCATGAACGAATCTGATACCAGAGCCGAATATATCGAGCCAGCCTTGCAACGTGCGGGCTGGGGTGTGGTTGCCGAGAGTCGCATCCGCCGTGAATTCCCCATCACCCCTGGGCGCATCGAAGGTGCCAATCGGCGTGGGCGCGGCTTGTCGGCCGATATTGTGCTCGAATACCGAGGCCAAAAGCTGGCCGTCGTCGAAGCCAAAGCCTACCACCTCGAAGTCAGCGAGGGGGTCAGTCAAGCCAAGGATTACGCCCACAAATTGCAGATCCGCCATACCTACGCCAGCAACGGGCGCCAGATTTATGCCATCGATATGCAGGCGGGGCGCGAAGGGCTGGTAGACGCATTCCCCACCCCTGCGCAGTTGTGGCAAATCATCAATGGCCAGCCCGACTTTTGGCGCGACGAATTCGCCAAAATACCCTACGAAGACCGTGGCGGCTCGCATAGCGGGCGCTACTACCAAGATATCGCCGTCCAACGTGTCCTCGCTGCTGTTGTCGCCGGCAAACAACGTATGTTGTTGACATTGGCTACGGGTACCGGCAAAACCTTTATCGCCTTCCAAGTAGCCTGGAAGTTGTTCCATAGTCGTTGGAACTTGGGACGTGCTCAGACACGCCGCCCCCGTATCCTCTTTTTGGCGGATCGGAATATTTTGGCCGACCAAGCCTACAACGCCTTTGGGGCGTTTGCCGATGATGCCCGGGTACGGATTACGCCCGAGAGTTTGAGTAAACATAACGGCTCGATTTACAACGGCAGCATCTTCTTTACTATTTTTCAAACATTCATGACCGGGCGCGATGCCCAAGGCAATCCAGCCCCCGTCTTTGGTGAGTACCAACGCGATTTTTTTGATTTCATTATCATCGACGAATGTCATCGTGGGGGTGCCAACGACGAAAGCACCTGGCGCGGCATCATGGATCACTTTGCCCCGGCGGTTCAGCTGGGCCTCACTGCCACCCCCAAGCGCCGCGACAACGCCGATACCTATGCCTATTTTGGCGATCCGGTATTTGAATATTCGCTCAAAGATGGTATCAATGACGGCTTTTTGACTCCGTTCCGGGTCAAACAATATACGACGTCGCTCGACGACTATACCGTCACCGGGAGTGAAGTCATTGACGGCGATTTGCCCGTGGGGACGGTCATCGAAGCCGATGAATTCAATCGCGTGGTGATATTCCCAGCCCGCGAAGAGCAACGCGTCAAGATTTTGTTGGGTGAGATGAACCCACGTGAAAAAACGATTATTTTTTGTGCCAATCAAATGCATGCAGGCATGATTCGTGATTATATGAATCAGCATGCACAGCAAAATAATCCGTTTTATTGTGTGCGTGTCACCGCCGATGATGGCGACGTAGGCGAGCAGTATTTGCGCGACTTCCAAGACAACGAAAAGACCATCCCGACCATTCTCACCACGTCGCACAAACTCTCGACGGGCGTCGATGCCCGCAATGTGCGCAATATTGTGCTGTTGCGCCCGATCCGTTCGATGATTGAATTCAAACAAATCATTGGGCGTGGTACCCGCCTATTTGATGGCAAAGGCTACTTTACCATCCACGATTTTGTGCAGGCCCACGCACACTTCAACGACCCAGATTGGGACGGCACTGTCGAGCCCGCCACCTGTGCTCGCTGTGGTAAGTATCCCTGCGTGTGTGCGGTTGCGACCTCGCCGTGTGCCACGTGTGGGCAATCACCGTGTGTGTGTGAACGCGAGCCGTGTTCACAGTGTGGCAAACTGAACTGCACCTGCGAGCGTCGCCCCAAAACGCGTATTGTCGTGCCAGGTGGGGAACTGACCGTGGCCTATACGGTAATGACCACCTTTTGGCATCCTGACGGCAAGCAAGTGTCCGTCCAAGAGTTCATCGAAATGTTGTACGGCGAGCTACCGAATTTGTTTGCCAATGAAGCCGATTTGCGGCGCATCTGGAGCATGCCCGATACCCGTCAAAAACTCCTTGCTGGCCTCAACGAGCGTGGTTTTGGCGCCACTCAACTCCACGAAATACAGTTAATTTTGGATGCCGAAGCAAGTGACATGTTTGATGTGCTGGCGCATATTGCCTATCGTTATCCCCCGTTGACGCGCAACAGTCGGGCTCAGCGTGCCATGCGCGAGGTCGGCGGGCGCTACGCCAGCAAACAGCGTTCGTTTATCGAATACGTGCTTTCACACTATGTCCGCACCGGTGTCGAAGAGCTCGATATGCCCAAGTTGGCCACGTTGTTGACCCTCAAGTACGGCTCAATGGTCGATGCGATGCAAGATCTCGGCGAGCCGAGCGAAGTCAGCCGGGTATTTCGCGATTTCCAAGGGTATTTGTACGTGGAGTAGGGGAATTTTTGTAATTCACCAATCAATCAACGAAAGAGGTTGAAAATGGAGATTTTTTTGTCATTCCTATTTTGCTTATTATGGGGTTTTTGGTGAAAGTAATAATTGGTAGAGCATGGATAAACAACCTTCCAGGGATGGATAATTATAAATC
>CALFIC010000031.1 GCA_937876225.1 uncultured Chloroflexota bacterium
AAGTGAAGTGAAGTGAAGTGAAGTGAAGTGAAGTGAAGTGAAGTGAAGTGAAGTGAAGTGTGAATTCGTAGAGACGCTGCCTGCAGCGTCTCCCCTAGGCTTGCCTAGGGAATGAAGAATATTGTGTATACTGAGGTACTGAATCAGAAAAGAATACGAAGGTCTTCAAATGCAAACAGTTCATGTATTAGATGGTGGGTTGCGGGTTGTCATTGAATCATTGCCCCACACCCATTCGGTATCGATTTGTTGTATTATCGCCGTTGGGTCGGGCCACGAAACTACCACCCAGAGCGGTATGGCCCATTTCATCGAACATATGTTGTTCAAAGGAACTCCCCGTCGTCCCACTCCCAAACTCCTAATCGAAACCATCGAAGGGGTCGGTGGTATGATTGACGCCTATACCAACATTGAATCAACGGTCTATTCGGTCAAAGTGGCCGATATCCACCAAGCCCGGGCCATTGATTTGCTGGCCGATATGGTGCTCAACCCCAATTTCACCCCTGTCGATGTCGAAAAAGAGCGCAAGGTTATCATCGAAGAAATCAGCCAAACGGCGGATAGTCCCGCCGAATTGGTGCACTTGTTGTTTGATGCTCACTTGTGGGGCGATCAACCATTGGGTCGCGATATTGCTGGCAGTGAAGCCACGGTAGCGAGTTTTGCGCGTGACGCCTTGGTCGAATTCTGGCGCCAACATTATGTACGCAGTAACGTGATTATCTCGGTGGCAGGCAATGTCAATCCAGTGGCAATCCTCGCCATGATTGACGAAGCCTTTGCGCCGATGCCGGTGGCGCCAATGGCGACGCTCATCGCTACCTTGCCGTTTCACGCTGGCCCACAATTGCACGTGCACCGTGATGACAGCGAGCAAGTGAATTTTTGTTTGGGGATGCCGGGGTTGGCGGTATCAGACCCCGATCGCCGCGCCATGTTGGTCTTTGATGCGATTGTGGGGGGGAATTCTACCTCACGCTTGTTCCAAGAAATCCGCGAAGAACGGGCTTTGGCCTATATGATTGGCTCGTATTCGCGCGAATTCGCCGATGCCGGCAAATGGGTCGTGAGTGCCAGTGTCGATGCTGACGCGATCGACGAAACTATCAGCGCAGTGATGCAAGTATTGCGTACGGTGCGCAACGAGGGGATTACTGCCGCAGAATTGGCCCAAATCAAAGAACAAGTCAAGGGCGGGATTTTGTTGTCGCTCGAGGACTCAATGGCGGTTGCATCCCGCAACGGCTCGCATTTGTTGCGCTACGGTCGGATTATCCCCCTTGCTGATGTAGTCAGCGAAGTTGAATCGTTGCAACTCGGTGATGTAATGCGGGTAGCTGAGCGGATTCTGCGCCCCGATGGCTTGCATTTGGCACTGATTGGTCCCGTGAAAAAAATTACTGGCTTGCAAAAAGAATTGCATTTTACGGCATAAAAAACCAGCGGTGGGACATCAACATGTCCCACCGCTGGAATAATTGTTTAGGATACTTGATCCCAGAAATGACAAGCCGCCCAGCGGTTGGGTAATTTTTCTTCGAGCGGCGGTTCAATCTGTTTACAGATATCTTTGGCCATCCAGCAACGAGTGTGGAATCTACAGCCTTTGGGGGGATTAGCAGGACTTGGTACGTCCCCTTGCAAGACGATTTTTTCGCGTTGCATGGTGGGGCGTGGACGTGGTACCGCCGCGGCCAAGGCTTTGGTGTAGGGGTGGAGCGGGCGTTGGAATAACTCGGCCCGCGGTGCCAGTTCGACCATTTTGCCTAAATACATCACCCCAATCCGCGTGCTGATATATTCCACCACCGCCAGATTATGCGCCACAAACAAATAGGTCAAACCGAGGTCGGCTTGGAGATCACGGAGGAGATTCAAGACTTGGGCCTGAATACTGACGTCAAGCGCCGATACGGGTTCGTCGAGGACGAGCAATGAGGGTTCCATCACCAAGGCTCGGGCAATGCCGATGCGCTGACGTTGCCCACCGGAGAATTCATGAGGGAATCGTTCGAGTAATGATGATGACAGGCCTACTTTTTCCATCACCGCTTGGACTTTGGCGAGTTGGCTTTGGCGATCGCCGATATTGTGAATGACTAAGCCTTCGGCGATACTTTCGGCGACGGTGCGGCGTGGATCAAGTGAACCGTAGGGGTCTTGGAAGATAATCTGCATTTTGCGCCGTAGGGCTTTGAGGTCGCGGCGTGACGCTTTGAGGACGTCTGTGCCTTCAAAATAGACATTGCCGCTGGTGGCTTCGATGAGGCGCAACAAGGTGCGGGCGACAGTAGTTTTACCACAGCCACTTTCACCGACGAGGCCAAGCGTTTCCCCTTTTTTGATGGCAAAAGAAACATCGTCGACGGCTTGGACTTGGCCGGTCACGCGGCGTAGTAACCCACTTCGGATGGGGAAGTGCTTGACGAGATGCTTTATTTCGAGCAGATTTTCGCTCATAGAGAAGCTCCATTTTCGGCATAGAGCCAACAACGTACTTGGCGTCCTTGATGGGCAATTAACGGTGGGGCACTGTCGCAACGGTCGAAGTGTTTGTGACAGCGGTCGGCAAAGCGACAGCCCACCGGTGGATTAATCATCATTGGCACGGTTCCCTCAATCACTGCCAAGGTGCGGTTTGATTGATCACCGAGTACGGGCATTGAATCGAGTAGTGCTTGTGAATAGGGGTGGAGCGGTGCCTCAAATAGCGTGACGACATCGGCCATTTCGACGATTTGGCCGGCATACATCACAATCACGCGGTCGGCCATTTCGGCAATCACTCCGAGGTCGTGGGTGATAAGCATGATGGCGGTATGGACCGTTTTGCGCAGGTCACGCATTAATTCGAGGATTTGCGCTTGGATAGTCACATCCAAGGCGGTGGTTGGTTCGTCTGCAATCAATAATTCAGGGTTACTGGCCAGTGCCATGGCAATCATGACGCGCTGGGCTTGTCCACCCGAAATTTCGTGGGGGTATGAATTGATGCGTTGCGCGGCATCAGGGAGGCGTACGAGATGCAATAATTCGATAGCGCGTTTTTTGGCATCGTCATTGGTCATTTTTTGGTGGATTTGGAGTACCTCGGTGATTTGTGAGCCAATGGTATATACGGGGTTGAGGCAGGATGTGGGCTGTTGAAAGATCATTGAAATCTGATTGCCCCGGTAGGTGCGCATCGTCTCTTCGGGCAATTGCACCAAATCGACGCCATTGAACAACACTTGCCCTGCGACGATTTCGCCAGGGTCAGATACCAGCCCCATAATCGAGAGCGATGTGACACTTTTGCCACTGCCGCTTTCGCCCACAATTCCCAATGTTTCACCGGGTGCTAAATCAAAACTAATGTCATCAACGGCTTGTACCACGCCGTTGGGCGTGAAGAAGTAGGTTTTGAGGTTTTTTATCGATAGCAAAGGTGTATTTGTCATGATTGCGGTTTGCTCCTCTCGCGGATTGCCGCTAGTTGTGCATCACGTTGGCCTCGGCGGATTTCGGTTTGGACTCGTGGGTCGAGCGCATCGCGTAAGCCATCACCGATGTAATTAATGGCCAATGAACAGACCAAAATTGGGAGTGCTGGCACAAGTGGCATCCACGGGTAACTAAACATATAACTATTGGCGAACGACAACATATTGCCCCAGCTTGGTGTGGGGTCTTGGATACCAAAGCCGAGAAAACTCAACCCTGACTCTGCTACCAATGTGCCACTTAACCCGAGCGTGTACGAAATAATAATCGGTGGCAACGCATTGGGCAACACGTGGGTAAGCATATTGTAGAGATGTGAGGCGCCGAGCGCACGGGAAGATTCGATATATTGTTGCTCGCGAATCGACAACACCATGCCCCGTACAAAGCGTGCCACCCCGGTCCAACCCAAAATAATAAAAATCGTGATAATCAAAATGACTTGATTTGCTTCGCGGTCACTAATTGCCATAATAGCGCCAATGAAGTATGAAAAAATCGCCGGTATCGGGATGGCTTCGCTACTTTGGATGACAATGGCACTTGCAATCAACAATAGTGTAAAGGTGGGGAAGGTCGAAATAAATTCGATAAATCGCGTGACCAGATTGTCGATCCAGCCCCCAAAATAACCTGCCACGAGCCCAATAATCACGCCAATAATGGTTGAGGCGGTCACGACCGTCAAAGCGGTCGTGAGCGATACCCGGGCGGCATAAATCAAGCGCGTAAATAAATCACGCCCCAAATGATCGGTGCCAAAAAAATGATAGGAGCCATCTGCAGCATGTTGGAACGGGGTCGTATAGGCATTGCCTAGTGATATGGCATCGCGGGGATAAGGGGCAATCCACGGCGCAAGCATCGAGGCGACATAGATCGCAATCAAAATCCCCAAACAGACCATGGCAACGGTATGCTTGCGAAAGCGACGCCAAATCAATTCTGATTGGCTGGCGGGGCGAGCGGTGGGTGTGGTCATGATACGCCCCTTTTATGACAAACGAATGCGCGGATCAAGAATACTATACAAAATATCGGTAATCAGATAACCGATTAACAACAGAAAAATACTCACCATCGTTAGCGCCATCGCCACACTATAGTCGTTGCGCCCAATCGAATCAACCAACAACCGTCCCAGCCCAGGCCAATTAAAAATCGACTCGGTAATCGCGGCGCCACCAAATAATTCCGCCAGCACCCCGGCCATAATCGTGATAAACGGCAACATGGCGTTGCGCAAGGCGTGCTTGAGCACCACAGTGCGCTCTTGCAACCCTTTGGCGCGGGCGGTGCGGACATAATCAAGCCGCAAGACTTCGAGCATGCCCGAGCGAATAAACCGACTATACCCAGCGATATTGACAAATACCAGCACACTACATGGCATCACAAAATGAAGAAAACGGTCGAGGGAAGATTCTGCAACCACATTCCCGATAAAGGGCACCGCATAATCGCTATTGGCAACTGCATTGCCAGGGGGTAAATACGGCAGACCGGCTTCTTTGGCGGCAATTGCAAAAATCAATATACAAATGATCCCGATCACAAATGTCGGTATTGAAGAACCAACAAATGAAATCGTTGTCATGGTGTAATCAAAGCGAGAGTATTGACGTACGGCGGAATACACACCGAGTGGTACGCCAATCAAAAGCGCAATCAATGATGATATCCCCATGAGTTGCAAAGTATACGGCAAACGACTTGCAATCAACGTGGCGATAGGACGATCACGCAAAATTACTTGTGATAACCCAAAGTCCCCAAATAAAATTCCACGACTCGTGCGTCGACCTGAAAGGTCGGCAAAGGTGACCGGCTTTTGACAACCATCTTCAATTATTTCGGTATGGCCATCGGGGTAGCGCAAGCGGGCTTGGCCAGGAATGGCACATCCTGCCATCGTATTACCCAAAAATGATTGTCCTGCAATGGTGATTGGACCACTCGGGAAGCCAATTAACCAACGACTAAAGCGGTAGGGTAAGTATAAGTCGAGTTCAAACCGTTCTTTGATGCGGAGGATATCTTCGTTTGATATTTTGTTGCGACCACTGTTTTGGGCTTGATGTAAGCCCGAGAGTGGTCCACCAGGGGCGATATACAGTAGTCCAAAGGATACTAATGCCGATGCAATCAGTACCACAAACATTTGGATAATCCGACGTGTTAAAAATGTCGCCACGATAGCGGCTCCCAATTACAATCATAATAGTAAGGCTGAATGGGTCGCGGCGGTAATGAATCCCATCCAACGAGGAATACTCGTTGGATGGGATTGCTGAGGGATGGATTTACTTGACGAACAAGTTGAAGTCCATGTGCTCCCAGGTGGGGCTGGCAAGCGTTACTACTTGGACCTTGCCCTTGGCGGCAGCGTCAACTACAGTTTGGACTTCGGCACCGGCACCGAGGGTTTCGGTACCGAGGACGTCGACGTTACCGGTCAACAAGGCAGCCACGGCGGCATTGGTGTCCGCATAGAACTGAATGACAATCTTTTTGATCTTGGGGGCGTTGCCATAGTAATTTTCGTTGGCTTCAAAGGTCATCTTCTGACCCTTTTCCCAAGCGGTAATTTTGTATGGTCCGTTGCTCCAAGGCTTTTCGGCAACTTCGGGCAAGGTTGGCCAATCTTTGGCGGGGACGTCGGCCAAGGTCTTACCCTTGTACGGTCCATCGCTCTCGATGGGTTGCTTGGACGGAGCTGGGCCGAACCCACCGGTGTAGAAGGTAGGCCACTGCACGCCAGGCAAGAATACCAAGGTTTGCTTGGTGTCGCTCTCTTGGGTGAAGGTTTGTACTGAATTACAGAAGGTGAAGGTGGTGGCACCGGAATCTTTGTCACAGGTGGTCTTGTGGCCGAGTTCGTAGTCGGCCTTGGTCACCGGTGAGCCATCTTGCCACTTCATGCCAGGCTTCGTTTCGAAGCTGACGGTGAGTTGCTTGAGCTTCAAGGGGCTGGTGCCGTCCCACTTGACGGTGGCGCCCGTGGCATCGGTCACTTCGACATCTTTGGCCAAGGCTACGGCTTCGCCAGCAGTGCTCCATACCATGTCGCCGGCTTTGACGTCGACATCGGCATTGGTGGCACCATCACCCAACTTGGGCAATTTGGTGAACCCAACGGCTTGGTAGTCGTAGTCGAGGCTGGTGACCATCTTGGCGCTGAGCAACCCGGCGGCGGTGGTGGCTACTGCGGCACTCTCAACCAAGGTGTACAACGACGCAGGCTCTTGGGTGAAGCCAAGCACTGCGGTGTCTTTGCCTGGCAATTCCCAGTCTTCGATGTTGTAGGTGTAGTACTCGGTGGGGTTTGGCTTGAAGTTTACCAACTTCTTGTTGGCAGCAGCAGCTTCGACGCGGTTGAACAACGGCAAGCTGACCATGTCCTTCGAGAATTCTTGTTGGACGATGGCGTATTGCTTGATGCGTTCGGCACGGTCGAGGGTGTTGTTGGCGGCGATGATGGCCTTGCTGGCCTTCTCATTACACCAACCCATGCTGTTTTGCCCTTCCCAGTTGTTGCTGGGCAATGGGATTTGGTTACAGGCATAGAGCGACACACCGCCGGGATCGGCTTGACCGACCCATGCGAAGGCGCCGATTTCGAAGTCACGGCGTGCCAACCCAGTGGTATCGCCGAACCACCATGAACCGGGGGCGTGCGTGCGTGAAATGGTGATACCACAGTTGTCCTTGAGTTGTTGCTCAAGTACGGTGGCCCACGTCTGACGGAAGGCGGCGTTGGTGGTGGTGAACTTCAAGAACAACGGCGCGCCGTCCTTGTTGGCACCATCTTCCCAACCGGCTTCCTTCAACAACGCCTTGCCCTTTTCAGGGTTGAAGTCGTAAACGGTCACACCGTCGCTGGTGGCTGCCCAGTGGTTCTTGGGCAAAAAGGTGTCCATCAACAACCCTTTTTGTTGCTCTTCAGTCAAGAACGGATAGACTGACTTGATCAACTCGGGGCGGTTGGTGCAGTACGCAATGGCCTGACGGACCTTCACGTCTCCCAAAATTGGGTGGGGGGTGGTGAATGAAGCGTCTTTGGCGACTTCCTTCTCAACCACGACGGTTTCCTTGACGGGGGCACTCGTCTCTTTCACGACCACGGTTTCCTTGATTGGCTGTTGAGCGGCTTGGCTCCCACAGGCTGCAATCAAGGGTACGACCATGGCAATGACGAAGAGCACTGCGGCGCGGCGCAAGAGATGCTGCTTCAACATGGGTTACTCCTTATAATCTGATTTTCTCGCACTTCAACACTGTATTCACTGGAGCAAAAATTCCATAGTGACATATTTCTTGTCTAATCTACGATTCATTTTGTTACTGTGAATTTAGGTATTCGTAACTCTAAATGGTAGCGTAACTTTGGGCATATGTCAACGATTCAAGCGGTTGTTGGCGTTGATATACATGAAGTGCTGGTGATTAGTTAGTATTTTGTCATTATTTACATGCAATATTCTTTATACCGGTTATCTATGCTCAAAAATCTACCTGGTTACCAGAAAATTGTTGTGTGTGGGTGTTTTTATTTACAACACAAACGGATAAATCACATGATTTTGTGTCAATTTTGAATCAATAACGTGTGATTTTACCTAAAACCACTTGATATGCATTTTCGGTGGCGTTATTTGTCAAGGAGGTTTCGTGTGGGCTTTTATTGTTTTTGCGCTATTTTCATCCTTGACACACAAAACGACATATGGTAGCATACTTTTACGTTATTTAGTGATGTTCCCCACTGCGTACTACTATATATTGTGTTTCTTTAGCACAACAAATATATTGAGCGCAATGAATTAATGCTACAGTGTGTAGTATTTTCTTGTTTTTTGGCACTAGATAGCATTAAACTGCCGCACGCACAGGTGCGAATTGTTGGTGAACTGTAATCTTACAAGGTAAATGGAGGCTGGGTATGACACTGGAAGAGACGGTAGCGGCGGAAGCAGGGTTGACTGCGTATCATGATGATGCAATACAAGCGCCAACGACGATTGTAAAGCGAGATGGTCGTACAGTGGTGTTTGAGGCAGAGCGGATTCACAATGCTATCACCCGCTGTTTTCAGAGTTTTGGACGTGATTCAAACACGCCCGTAAAAGAATTGACGCGGCGTGTCGTCAATATCGTGGCAGCCAAAGCCACGCGTGGTATGCCCAGTGTCGAAGAAGTCCAAGATATTGTCGAAATGGTGCTCCAAGCTGCGGGTGAATTCGAAGCAGCCAAGCGCTATATTTTGTATCGTGCTGAGCGTGCCAAAGAGCGCGAGCGTCGCCCCGTACCCGACGATGTGCGCGAGGCATTTTCGGCATCGGATAAGTATTTCCCCACACCGTTGCAGAAATTCCAGTTTTTTGATAAATATTCACGGTTCAACTATGATTTAGCCCGGCGCGAAACCTGGATCGAAACGGTCGATCGCTCGGTCAACTATTTGCATAGCATTGCCGGTGACCGTTTGCCCCGTGAAACCTACGAGCGTATCCGTTCTGCCGTGCTCGAAATGCGCGCCATGCCGTCGATGCGTTTGTTGGCGATGGCTGGTCCTGCGGCAGAGCGCAACAACATTGCCATCTACAACTGTAGCTACCAACCGGTCGAAAGCATTGATTCGTTTGTCGAAGCCTTGATTATTTCGATGGCGGGTTGTGGTGTCGGCTATTCGGTCGAAAGCAAGTACGTCGAAAACTTCCCCCGTATCAAACGTCAAACGGGTGCTGCGCCATTGAACTATGTGGTCGAAGACTCCGCCGAAGGTTGGGCTGACGCTATGCGGGTCGGGTTGCAGATTTGGTGGGAAGGTGGCGATGTACGCTTTGATTTGTCGCAATTGCGTGCCGCTGGCGCTGCCTTGCGCATCAAGGGTGGCCGTGCTTCAGGTCCTGAGCCACTTCGTCGCACGCTTGACTTCATGCGCCGCAAAGTGTTGTCCCGCCAAGGTTCGTTCTTGCGCCCAATTGATGCCCACGACATGATGTGTGTGGTTGGTACGGCTGCCGTGTCGGGTGGTGTCCGTCGTACCGCCATGATTTCGTTGTTTGACCCCGAAGATACCGAAATGCTCCAATCCAAGAGTGGCGACTTCGAACACGAAAACAGCCACCGCTGGAATGCCAACAACTCGGCTGTCTGGCCGGTCGGTGGCTTGACCCAACAATCGTTTATCCATCAATTCATGGAAATGGTTGACTCGGGTCGCGGCGAGCCCGGCATCTTCAACCGTGAGGGCGCCAACACTATGAAGCCCGCCCGTCGCAAAGACGCTGACTTTGGTACGAACCCCTGTGGCGAAATCAATCTGCGCCCGTGGCAGTTTTGTAATTTGACCGCGGCGGTGGCCCGTGCTGACGATACCTTCGAAACCCTGCGTGAAAAGGTCGAAGTCGCCACCATCATCGGCAGCATTCAGTCGATGGCCACGCACTTCCCCGGTTTGCGCCCTATGTGGAAGCAAAACTGTGAAGAAGAACGCTTGCTCGGTGTCGACATCACCGGTCAAATGGATAGTTTGGCCGCCCAAGACGCCCAATTCAAACGCCAACTACGCGAAATTTCGATTGAAGTCAACCGCGTGACGGCTGCCGCGTTGGGGATTAACCAGTCTGCATCGATTACCTGCGTCAAACCCAGTGGTAATTCGTCGCAATTGTTGAATTGTGCCAGTGGCTTGCACCCCCGTTGGGCGCCCTACTACGTCCGCAACGTGCGCGTGTCGATCCACTCACCCATCTACAAAGTGTTGCGCGATGCTGGTGTCCCCATGGACCCCGAAAACGGCCAGAATGTGGACAACGCTACCACCTGGGTTGTGCATTTCCCCATGAAGGCGCCTGAAGGTGCTATTACCCGTGGCGATGTGAGTGCCATCCAACAGTGTGAGTTCTGGTTGCAAAACAAACTCTTCTGGACCGAACACAACCCGTCGGTCACCATCACCTATCGCCCTGATGAAGTGCTTGAAGTGATGAAGTGGGTTTGGGAGCATCGTGAACAAGTGGGCGGTATGTCCTTCTTGCCCGCATTTGATGCCCAATACGACCAAATGCCGTATGTCGAGATCGCCAAGGAAGAATACGAGCGCCTCGCCGCTGAATTCCCTGAAATCGACTTCAGCAAAGTATGGCGCTACGAAGAGAGCGACCTCACCAACGCTGCCCAAGAATTGGCGTGTGTGGGTGGATCGTGTGAGATCTCGTTGACCTAGACTGACCTAACTGAAACGTCCCTCGCTCGATGCAGAGTGGGGGACGTTTTTTGTGCCCTGTTGTTTTTATCGACCACAGGATGAGGTCGTAGTTGTATGCTACACAGCCAAAATGTGCGATGATAGCAACGGAATGCAATACGAAGGAGCAAATCCATGAGTGCAAAATTTGGGGTGTTTGTCCCGCAAGGCTGGCGTATGGATCTAGTCGAAATTCGCGATCCGCTAGCCCAATACGAAGCGATGACTGCGGTCGCACGTGAAGCCGAAAAGGCCAAGTTCGATTCGATTTGGGTGTATGACCACTTCCACACCGTCCCGACACCCGAAATCGAGACAACCTTTGAATGCTGGTCGATTACCGCTGGCCTGTCACGTGACACCAAAAGCATCAAAATCGGCCAAATGGTGACCTGTAATGGCTATCGCAACCCGGCGTTGTTGGCCAAAATCGCTTCAACCATCGACGTGATGAGTGCGGGGCGCTTGTTGTGTGGCCTCGGGGCTGGCTGGTACGAACATGAATGGCGCGCTTACGGTTATGGCTTCCCCGAAGTACCAGAGCGCATGCGAGCTTTCCGCGAGGCGGTCGAGATTGTGGTTAAAATGTGGACCGAAGAAAAACCAACCTACCAAGGGAAGTTTTATACCATCAACGAGCCCATCAACGAACCCAAGGGCATTCAAACACCCCATATTCCGTTGTGGTTGGGTGGCGGTGGCGAAAAAGTCACCCTCAAGTTGGTGGCCAAGTACGCTCAAGCCTGTAATGTGGGCGGCGGTGATCCCGTATTGGTAAGCCAAAAACTTGCCATTTTGAAAGAACATTGTGAGACATTGGGTCGCTCATACGATGCCATCACCAAAAGCACTAGCATCAATGTGTTCATGCTGAAGCCCGGTGAAGATGCCGAACAAGCCACCGCCAAGGTGCGTGGTGCAGTCAGCCTCGAAGACTACAAAAAGAATGTCGTCGTCGGTGGTGCTGATGCAGTAACGGCCAAAATTGATTCGTTGTTGGCTGCTGGTGCTGACTATATCATTGGCTATTTGCCGCGGGTGGCGTATGAGCCCGAACGTGTGCAACAATATGCCGATGTGCTGAAACAATACGCATAGGCCATCGTAACCCCCACTCTGTCGGTATACAGGGTGGGGGTGTCCTATCTCAGCGGTGTATAAAAACGACATCCCCCGGCACGCTATAAACGTGCCGGGGGATGTCGTTTTGTGGGTGAATTATTCTTGGTCGTTTGAAGAATCAGGGACATCGCTTTTCAACGATTCCAACATCGCTAGGACATCGGCATCAACGGGTTTGACCGTTGGTGTAGCGCGTTGGCGTGCGGGCTTGGCTGCCTGCGTCTCCGGTTCAAGCGGTGCCACTGCGTCTGAAGCTACTGCCACTGGTTCGAGTTCGGGGTCGTTGTCGGCGCGATCGTTGTCTTCGGCCAGACTGCGGCGTTGGGCTTCGGCCAATTCGGCGGCAGCCAATTCGGCTGCGGCGATTTGGCGACGTGCTTCGGCGCCGGTACCGGCAGGAATGAGCTTGCCGATGACGACGTTTTCTTTGAGCCCACGCAGGTAGTCGATTTTGCCGGTAATGGCGGCTTCGGTCAACACGCGGGTGGTTTCTTGGAAGGAGGCCGCCGACAAGAAGCTGTCGGTTTCGAGTGAGGCTTTGGTGATACCGAGCAACAGGGATGAGGCCGTTGCGGGGATACCACCTTGGGCCCAGATTTCGGTATTGACACGGGCAAATTCACCGATATCGACGCGCTCGCCGGGCAGGTAATGGGTATCACCGGCTTCGTTGATGCGTACGCGGCGGAGCATTTGGCGAATGATGACCTCGAGGTGCTTGTCATTGATACCTACGCCTTGGGGGCGATAGACCTTTTGGGCTTCCTTGAGCATGTAGGTTTGCAAGGCGTCGCGCCCTTGGATTTCGAGCAACTCTTGGGGATGGGCCGAACCTTCGGTCAAGAGTTGACCAGCGACGACGCGACCGCCATCATTGACTTCTTTGCGGAGGCGGGCATTTTGGGCAACAGGAGTATCAATCGCATCTTGATAATTGCTGACGATATTGATGATGCGCCCAGATATGTTGACCACACCGTGTTGGCGGGCACGCAAGGCTTGCTCGCGGTGTTCGGTGTTGTTGCTTCGGGCAATGATATCGCCCTTGTTGACTTGGGCTCCATGTTCAACGGTGGCGACGAAATATTCTGGCATAATTTGCTCGTCGTAGACATTGCCTTCGTCGACGATATGCAAATATTGCTGTTGATTCTTTTCACCATCCTTGGAGCGGTTGAGTATGCCATCTTGTTCGGCAAGCACGGCGCGAGTTTCGGGTTTGACACGGGCTTCGAAAATTTCGATGATACGTGGTAACCCTTGCGTGATGTCGTCTGCCGACGCCACACCACCGGTGTGGAAGGTACGGAGCGTGAGCTGCGTGCCTGGTTCACCGATTGACTGGGCGGCAATAATGCCGACGGCTTCGCCGATTTCGACCAACTTACCGGTGGCCAAATTTCGTCCATAACACTTGCGACAAATGCCGTATTCGGCTTGGCAGTGCAGTGGGGTGCGGATAAAGACGTGGGTGACGCCGCGCGCATAAAAATGCTCAGCGACTTCTTCACGGACTTCTTCACCGGCAGTGACCAGCACGGTGCCGTCATTGGCGATGATGTCTTGGGCGGCGATACGACCCACGGCACGTGAGGGCATCTTCCAGTCCATTGATTCATCGTCGTTGTCGTGGCGATGGAGCAACAAGCTGTCGGTTGAGCCACAGTCGTCGGTGGTGACGATGTTGTCTTGGGCGACGTCGATGAGACGGCGGGTCAAATAACCGGCGTCAGCAGTACGCAAGGCGGTGTCGGCCAATCCTTTACGACCACCGTGGGTCGATACGAAGTACTCGAGCACGGTCAAGCCTTCGCGGAAGTTTGATTTGATCGGTAGTTCGATGATTTTGCCGGTAGGGTCAGCCATCAAACCACGCATCCCAGCCATCTGGGTGAGCTGATTGATGTTACCGCGGGCTTTGGAGCGCACCATCATCGATACCGGATTGAACGGTTGGGCATCATTGGCTTTGCGTACCAAACCAGTCATGGTTTTGCTGGCTTCGGTCCAAATAGCAACGACTTGGTTATAGCGTTCTTTGTCGGTGGTCAAACCGCGGTTGAAGCGCTTTTCGGCTGCCGTACGTTTTTCTTCGGCATTGTGCATGATACCGATTTTGTCGTCGGGTACTTTGATGTCTTGTACGCCGACAGTCATACCACCACGCATGGCGTAATGGAAGCCGACCGACTTGATTTTGTCGGCTTGTTCGGCGGTACGTTCTGACCCGTAGTAACGCA
>CALFIC010000032.1 GCA_937876225.1 uncultured Chloroflexota bacterium
TAGAGCCGCAGCAGGCTGCGACTGCGGCTGTACGGATTGAAGGTTTCGTGTAGAGCCGCAGCAGGCTGCGACTGCGGCTGTACGGATTGAAGGTTTCGTGTAGAGTCGCAGCCTGCTGCGACTGCGACTATACGGTATATAATCGAAGTATCCAATATTTTTGTAAAACAGGTTGATATGCAAGGGAGCATGATGATGACGCAGATTAGTATTATTTTGAATCCATGGGCTGGTCGTGGCAAAGCGGGTCGCCGCCGCCCCGAATTGGTCAAGGCGCTTGATGAAGCAGGAGTCAGCTATGAGCTGTTGTTGACCAACGCCCGTGGGCATGCCACCGAGCTAGCCCGTGATGCGGTGGTGCGGGGCGCCGATGTGGTGGTGGCGATTGGTGGTGATGGCACGCTCAACGAAACCGTGAATGGGTTGTACCAAGGTAACCAACAAACTGGGCGCAAGGCGGCCTTTGCGGTGATTCCATTAGGGACGGGCAGTGATTTTATTAAAGTACTCGAAACGGTGAACGCTGACGACATCGCCGGTGGGATTGCCCGCCTGCAAAATCCTAAACGGCGCCCTATCGATTTGGGGTTGGTTGAGATTGCTGGCCAAGGGTCGCGGTTGTTGCTCAATGCCGTGGGGATTGGCTTTGATGCCCAGGCGGCTGCCGAAGCATTGAAAATCACCTGGGTGTCTGGTTGGCCGGTGTACTATATTGCGATTGCGCGGGCCTTGATGAATTACAAAGCATTCCCCATGCGGATTAATTTCAACAACGAAACACTCGAACGCCCAATGATGTTTGCCACGATTGCCAATGGTCGTCATCAAGGGGCGAGTTTTTTGATGACGCCTGATGCCCACATCGATGATGGCTTGCTCGATGTCTGTATGGTTGACATGTTGGGCGTGGTGAAGGTGGCGCAATATATCCCTTTGATCGAAAAAGGGGTACATGGCAAATTGCCTGAAGTGCGGCTCGAACGGGTGAAGACGATTCAAGTAACCTGTGCCAATGATTTGCCGGTGGCCATTGATGGTGAAGTGTTTAGTACGACCGCGCGCAATATTACGGTGACCAATATCCCTGGCGCTGTTGATTTGCTGGTATAAGCGCGTTGCTATTGCAGAGGATCCTTGCCCATGCTCACGATTGACGCCCACCAACTGCACGCTGATATTGCCATGCTGGCGCAATTTGTCGAGCCCGAAACGCCCGGCACGACCCGGCGAGCCTTTACGGATGCTTACCGTGCTGGGCGGGTCTGGCTCCGTGAACGCATGCAGGCTGCCGGGTTGACTGTGACCCAAGATGCCGGCGCTAATCTGATCGGGCGTCGCGCTGGGCGTATCGCTGCCCCGGCGCTGTTGATTGGCTCGCACACCGACACGGTGATGGGTGGTGGACGGTTTGACGGCGTCATTGGTGTGCTGGGTGCGATTGCGGTGGCGCGGGCGTTGCGGGATGCAGGCGTGCAATTGCGTCATCCCCTCGAAGTCGTTGATTTTTTGGCTGAAGAATCGACTCCGCTGGGGTCGTTGTTTGGCAGTACGGCCATGGCACAGGGCTTTTCTGCGGAATTTCTGGCACGGGACATACCTGGCTGGGGCGTGGTAGATGATGCCATCGCCGGCATGGGTGGTGACCCGTCACAATTGTTACAGCCGTTGCGTCGAGCGGGTGAGATTGCGGCCTACCTCGAATTGCATATCGAGCAAGGTCCGGTGTTGGAAGTAGCCCAGGTGCCCATCGGTGCCGTCACGGGGATCGTAGGGATTCGCCGAGCCGACATCGTCTGCACCGGGCGCCCCGATCATGCCGGTACGGCCAGCATGGCAGTGCGCCACGACGCTTTGGCGGCAGTGGCCGAAATCATTAGCGCCACCGAGCAGGCGGCGCTGACGCGGCCGGGTACGGTGGCGACGGTAGGGTCGTTGCATGTGGCCCCCAATCAAACCAACGTCGTGCCTGGTCAGGTGCGCTTTAGTGTGGAAATGCGTAGTCTGCATTGGCCGGAAGTGCTAGAAATGTGGGACGAAATTGTGGCAGCCATCCATTTGGCTGGAGCAAAACGAGGAGTGGTGGTCCAGATTGGTGCCTGCGAAGACTCAGCGCCGGTCCAATTCCCGGCCTGGATGCGCCAGATTGTGATGCAATCCTGCGGTCACTTTACCCATCAAGTAGTGGAATTACCGAGTGGAGCGGGGCACGATGGCAGTATGATTGGGCTCATTGCTCCTGCGGCGATGATTTTTGTGCGTACCAAAGATGGTCGGAGTCACTGCCCCGAAGAATTTGCTGCGCATGACGATATTGTGGCAGGTGTCAATGCCTTGTTGCAGGCAGTTGTGGCGATTGATGCCCAGAGCGAGGAGTAATCACCATGGCCAAGCCAGCGCTCCGGAGCCCCGAATCGTTGTCGCGCCAGCAATTGCGCATGCGCGATGATCAACGGATTAGCGCGCTACGTGAAATTACGATATTTGATGGTTTGCCATTGAGTGAGCTCCGGTTGATTGGTCGCTATGCGGTATTGCGCGTGTTTGCCGATCAAGCAACGATTTTGACCGAGCAG
>CALFIC010000033.1 GCA_937876225.1 uncultured Chloroflexota bacterium
GCTAGTCAAATGCGACATGCGCCTCGTGGGGGGTATGAGTCTGGCCGCCTGCGAAGCAGCCATCAAGGAGCACGTCGCCAGCGTCGATCCCAGTGTCGAAGTGATTTTCGATGGCGGGATGGAGCCATCACGCACGCCCCTCGATTCGCCATTCGCCCAACCCATCCACAATGCCATCGTGACCGCCCAAGGCGTGCTCCCCTACCACATCCCATCACTGGGTGGTAGTTTGCCCGACTATGTCTACACCAAAATCCTCGGCATTCCGGCCTTTGTGGTGCCCTACGCCAATGCCGATGAACGTAACCACGCCCCCAACGAAAACATCATCATCGAATGCTTCATCAACGGCATTCGCACCGGGGCCGCCTTGGTCGAAGAAATCGCCAAAATCTAAAAAAGAGGGGGTATCACGGTACAATCCCGTGATACCCCTCATTTAGGCTCGTTTTACACGCCTAAAACCACAATATCCAGCGCGGTACCGCCGCTTTATATGCCAAATATTGTTCCCCAAAGGTCTCCGTCAACGAGCGTTCTTCGAAGGGGATAATATTTACCTGTAAATTCAACACAAATGCGAAGGGAAAAATCCACGCAACCAGATTGCTCGACAGCAACACAAACCCAATGATTGCGATAACCATACCGAGATACAACGGATTGCGCGAAAAACGATAGAAGCCATTAGTCATCAGTACCCGGTGCGTTTGGGCGCGGGGGCTTACTTCGGTTTTGTCGAGCACCAAAAAGCGCCGAAATTGACTGCCGGACAATACTAATCCCAGCACCACACAGATAGCACCCACAATTTGGTACTCGATGCCATGCATGCGATTGGCTTGGGGCACGATAAACGCTAATGCAAAACTCCCGACCAGACTCACGACTACATGCATAGGCGGGAATTCTGTGAATTTCAAGCGTTGGGCGGAACGAATGGAATTAGGGTTAGATGGTGAATCACTCATCAAGAGCTACTTTCTGGTGCGATTAGGTCTGAACGCATAGGCGCATTGTACCAGAAGGGGGTGCGCACGCATTGCGTGTGCACCCCCTTGATCCATCCAGCGCAACGATTATTCTACGCCGAGGTAGGCTTTTTGCACCGTTTCGTTGGTTTGTAGTGCCTGAGCCGTATCACTCAACACGATTTGGCCGGTCTGGAGCACGTAGCCACGATGTGCCACTGCCAGCGCCATCAAGGCGTTTTGTTCGACCAGCAAAATCGTCGTCCCCTGCTTGTTGATGTCTTGGATAATCTGGAAGATTTGCTCGACCAGCACCGGCGCCAAGCCCATCGAGGGCTCGTCAAGAAGCAACAACGTCGGGCGGCCCATCAAGGCACGACCGATGGCCAGCATCTGCTGTTCGCCGCCCGACAAGGTGCCACCCTTTTGGTTGATCCGTTCACGCAACCGTGGGAACAAGGTATAGACCCGCTCGAGGTCTTCTTTCATCGTGACGGCATCGTTGCGAGTAAACGCACCCATCTCGAGGTTTTCGAGCACGGTCAAGCGCGGGAAAATACGCCGGCCCTCGGGTGACTGCAACACGCCCAAGCGCACGATTTCGTGGGCGGGCATGCGGTCGATGCGGGTATCGTTGAAGCTAATCTGACCTTGGCGGGGGCTGATAATCCCCGAAATCGTGCGCAAGGTGGTCGATTTGCCGGCGCCGTTGGAGCCGATCAAGGTCACAATTTCACCGGCATTGACGGTCAACGAAATCCCTTTGAGGGCGTGGATGTTGCCATAGTAGGTATGCACATCTTGGAGTGCCAAAATAGGCGTAGCCATGGTTATGCGCCTCCTTGTTGGGCTTGTTTCTGCGCCATTGCCGCGGCCCCACGACCCAAATAGGCTTCGATGACTTGTTCGTTACTGCGGATGTCGCTGGGCAGGCCTTCGGCGATTTTGGTGCCGCGGTCGAGCACGGTAATCGCCTCGGAGATATCCATGACCAGCTTCATGTCGTGTTCGATGAGCAAAATAGTAATCCCACGCTCATCGCGAATCCGGCGGATGAGCTGGGTCAATTCGGCCGTCTCTTGGGGATTCATCCCCGCCGTGGGTTCGTCGAGTAACAGCAATTGGGGGTCGGTGGCAAGGGCGCGGGCGATTTCGAGGCGCCGTTGATCGCCATAGGGCAGGTTTTTACTCACGTCGTCGGCACGTTGGGCATCAAGTCCTACATAATCGAGGAGCTCGTGGGCTTTTTGGCGGCTAGCGGCTTCTTCACGCCGAACCCCCGCCACATTGGCCAAAATCCCCAGCACACCGGCGCGCATGCGGGTGTGCATGCCCACCATCACGTTTTCGACAGCGGTCATATTGGCAAACAAACGGATGTTTTGGAAGGTCCGGCCAATCCCAGCGGCAGTCACATCATGGGGCTTGAGCCCTACCAACGACTGGCCGGCAAAGGTAATCGTCCCGGCAGTGGGCACATACAACCCGGTAATCATGTTGAAAAAGGTAGTTTTGCCGGCACCATTGGGACCAATCAAGCTGGTAATCGAGCCTTGGCGCACATTGAAGTTGACGTCGTTGACGGCAGTCAAGCCACCAAATTGCTTGGTGACGCCACACGTTTCGAGGATATTAGTCATGGGACACCTCGGCATCGGCAGTAGGCATCACGCGGGCTGCCCGACCACTGGGCACCAAGCCTTGAGGTCGCAAAATCATCATCAAGACCAACGTCAAGCCGAACAACAACAAACGGAAGTCGGAGGCGAAATTGACTTCACGCAGTGATACATTCCCCGAGGCCACAATCAGTTTTTGTACCACGGTCGAAAATTGGGGCAAAAAGAGCCGGTCGGCAAATTGGATGATAATCCCACCCAAAATCACCCCCGACATGTTGCCCAAACCGCCGAGGATGACCATGCACAACAACATGACCGACACGTCGAAGCGGAAGCTTTCGGGGAAAATCGCACTGATATACGAGCCATAAAACGCGCCAGCCAACCCACTCACCGTCGCACCGATTGCAAACGCCAACAACTTGACGTTGACGGTGTTGATGCCCATGGCACCAGCGGCCAGTTCGTCTTCACGCAGCGCCGTCCAGGCCCGCCCCAAACGCGAATTGCGCAAGCGCGAAATGAAAAATATCGAAATCAACATGATGCCCAAAATCAAAAAGTACCATGGGGTGGGGGCACTCGGGCTGAATTCGCCGATGACCGGCAACCAGGGCCGATTGATGGGGTTAATCCCTTTGGTACCGCCAGTAATGTCGAAATTTACTAACAGCGGATAATTCCAGATATGGATGGTGACTTTGTCGAGGTTTTTGATGGCAATCGGCACGATTTCACCAAACCCGAGGGTCACAATCGCCAAATAATCACCGCGTAACGGCAACGTGGGCGAACCGAGGATGACACCAAACAACGCAGCCACCGCGGCAGCCACCCAAATCGCCAACCAGAAGCTCAACGAAATGCCGAAGTGGGGGGACGACACCATGCCGGCAGCATAGGCGCCAATCGCAAAAAAGGCCGCATAGCCCAAGTCGAGCAAGCCGGCGTAGCCCACTACGATATTGAGGCCAAGCGCCATCAAAATAAAGACCAACACCGGGATGACTTCATTCATGAAGCGGAGATTCAAGAATTGGTCGAGCCAAGGGTAGGTCACCAGCACAATCCCAATCACAATCGCCAAGCCGATCCGTTCACGCGCAGGTGGCTCGGTGCGGATGACGCACATAATCACACAGACGGGGATGCCCAAAATCAGCGCCCCAATCATCGAAATCAGCAACGAAGCAATATTGAGGGGGGTGCCGATAACGGGGTCAATCAGCACACTACGGATTACGATTCCCAAAATCGTCAGCACACTGGCAATCAAGCTCGCCACCAACCCTTGGCGCACGGCGCCAGCACGGTTGTTGAGGGGCTCGGCTTGGGGCACACTAAAGCCGTTAATCAGGCCAGCGACCAACCCAGCCAAAATCCCTGCGAACCCACCACTAATTAATGCGATGGCGAAGCCAAATACCCCGCCAATCAAGCTACTGCGTATGCGTGTATTCATGGCTTAAGCCTTTTGGACGGTATCATCACCCAACAAACCAGTCGGGCGAAATACCAAAATAATCACCAAAATCCCAAATACCACGGCGTTGGTCCATTTGGTGCTGATATATTGGTCAGACAATGCCGAGATAATGCCAATTAACAATCCACCCAACATGGCACCGACGATATTACCGATGCCACCGAGTACGGCGGCAGTAAACGAACGCAACCCGGCGGTAAAGCCCATATCAAACACGGCAGTGCCGTTATACAAGCCCACCAACATGCCGGAGGCCCCGGCCAAGGCGCCGCCCAATACAAACGCCAGCGAGATAGTGCGGTTGACGTCGATACCCATCAAGGCCGCGGCATCGCGGTCTTGGGCGGTAGCCCGCATGGCTTTGCCCAGCCGTGTTTTGCTGACAAACAAATAGAGTCCAATCAACAACACGACGGATACACCCACCACAATCAGGTCTTTGGCACCAAAACGCACGCCAGTGCCGGCAAACAGATTGACGGATGGCAACAAGGCGGGAAAGCTTTTGGGTGCCACTGCATTACTTCCCATCACACCATGCATGAATGGGAAGCGCAAATAGCCCCAGAGCAAGCCGAGGTTTTGGAACACAAACGAAATCCCGATGGCACTAATCAACGAGGCCATGCGTGACCCCACCCCGCGCAAGCGCCGGTAGGCCCAGCGGTCAACCAACATGTTGAGGCCGGCGGTGAAACCCATGGTAGCAATCAAGACCACAATCAAAATGGGGGCGCGCACCACCCATGGAGTCTCGGTGGTCAGTGAAAAGGTACCAATCAGCGATAACGAAAAAAACGCCCCTAACATGTAGAGGTCGCCATGGGCAAAGTTGATGAGTTCGACGATGCCATAGACCAAGGTATACCCGAGGGCAATCAAGGCGATGTAGGCACCATTGGTCACCCCGATTAACAATTGACGGGCAAGGAGCTGAGGGTCTGCAATCATTGATTTGACCATTTCCACAAATGGAATAGCCAAAAAGAGCAGACAAAAGATTGCCACGGCAATTTGGCCAAGCAAACGCCACGGCATGGTACGGATTGCGCGGGGGCGCAGTGTTGCCATGAAACCTCCACTGTGAATTTTCACTAAAACGGCTGACGAAGGAGTAGATCAACGCCCAGATTCACAAAAAACAATCAAATCTATGGCGTTGCCCGAAAAGAAATCATCACATACACCAGAGCATAAATGCAACAACAGGCCGGCGTGTGTCACGCCGACCTGTTGCAGACCATCACTACTTACTTGATGGGTTGCACGAACTCGAACTTGCCACTCTTGACTTGGGCGCCACTCATGGCGGTCAACGAAGTGTCACCGTTGGCATCGAAGCTCCAGGTACCGAGGATACCCTTGAATTCTTTGGTGCCCATCACGGCGCTGAGGATGGCAGCGCGATCCTTCTTACATACGGTGTTGATGGCGTTCACTGCCACGTTGGCAGCTTCGTAGCCGTACACGGCATATACTTCGGGTTCGGCGTTGTACTTGGCTTTGTAGTCAGCATACCACTTGGCGGCATCGCCTTCGAGCTTTTCGGCGGGGACGCCACCAAAGGTGGCATAGACGCCTTCGGCATCGGCACCAGCGGCTTCGATGAAGGCTGATTCGTAGATACCATCGGGACCCATGAACTTACCGGTGAAGCCTTCGGCACGGATGTCCTTGAGCAATTGACCGGCGTTGTTTTGGGTGATACCACCGTAGTAGACCATGTCAGGAGCGGCAGCGACGATTTTGGCGGCCAAGGCGCGGTAGTCCGAAGCCTTGCCATCGATACCGTCGTGGGCTTTGACGTCCAAGCCTAATTCTTTGGCGGTGGCTTCGAACACGTCAGCGACGCCCTTACCGTAGAGTTCGGTGTCGTCGAGGACATAAACGCTCTTGGCACCCAACGATTGGGCCCAGCGGGCAGCAGCAGCACCCTGCAAATCGTCCGCAGGGACGACGCGGGCGTAGTTGCGGGCACCGTTGGGGTAGTACTTGGCGGGTTCGTCAGCTTCGCCCTTACCTGGCTTGGTCAAGCCGGGGTAGGTGTTTGCTGGGCTAACCATTACCAAACCAGCTTGGTTCAAAATCGGAATGCTGATTTTGGCAGCGCCCGAATTGAAGGTACCGAGGTATACCATCACGTCAGCATCGCCGGCGGCTTTGTTGGCGTTTGAGGCTTCTTGGGCGGCGTCCCACTTACCGGCGGCGGCAGTGGCATCGTCCAAATCTTCGTAGCTCAGGGTGATTTTGCCGTCACATGCCTTGTATTGGGCTTCTTCGAGGCGTTGTTTGATGGCATTGACGATTGAGTCGGTTTGCCCTTTGGAAGAACCAGTGCGGGGCAATGATGACACGATCTTGATGGTGGTAGCACCACCAACCGATGCTAAGCTGCCACAGGCAGCCATCATGCTTGCCAGCATGATCAACACGAGGAGTAGACTTGCACGCTTCATTTTGTGCTCCTTTTGATAAGCCAAACCATCTGCCAATGAGTACACACTGCTTGGAGATATTTTTTTATTTATTTATCAACCAAACAAGTAAGGTATAGTAACTGTAGTGGATTACTTTCGAAAAGTCAAGAAAATTGATGTTTATTTCATCGTATAAATAATCTAATTTTTTTGCATCATCATCGTACAATTACACCAATTTCACGTCATGTGGGCGAATAGCGGCAAATAAATTCGCCGGCATGATTCGCCCCTCCTTCCTCCGGGCGAATAGCAGCAAATAAATTCGCCCCTCCTTCCTCCTGCAAATTGCGGTATTATAGGGGTGTCCTTATCACGCAATCAAATCAAGTCATCAGAAAGGCAACGAAGCCATGGTTAAGCACGCATTTGTATGGTGGTGTCTCACCAATCGTGGACTGAGTGACATGCAAATCCTCGACGCTGGCCAAAATGCCGGCTTCGAAGGGGTCGAAATGGTGCCCGAGCAGTATTGGGGTGAAGTCAAACAACGAGGGCTCACCATGGTATCGACCCAAGCCCACGGCACCATCGAATCAGGGCTCAACGATCGTAGCCAACATGCCCGTATCATCGCCGAAACTACCGCTCAACTCGAAAAAGCGGTCAAATGGAACATCCCCACCCTGATCTGCTTTAGCGGCAATCGTGCCGGCCGTAGCGACCTCGAAAGCCTGCCCGTCATCATCGAAGGACTCGCCAAAATCGCCACTCTGGCCGAGCAAGCGGGCGTCACTATTGTGCTCGAATTGCTCAACAGCAAAGTCGACCATCACGACTATCAATGCGACCGTACCCCATTTGGGGTGGCCTGTGTGGCACCGGTCAACTCACCACGCATCAAATTGCTCTACGACGCCTACCACATGCAAATCATGGAAGGCGATTTGATTCGCACCGTCCAACAAAACCATCAATACTTCGGGCATTACCATATTGCCGGCAATCCCGGCCGCTTTGATCCCGACGAGACCCAAGAAATCTACCACCCACCGCTGATGCGCGCCATATCAGACACCGGCTACGACGGCTTTGTGGGCCACGAATACTTGCCCCGTGGCGATGTGGCCAGCGCTCTCAAGGCATCACGCATATTGCTCGACGTCAAGTAATCAGCACACTGTCGTGGTATAGCGCGCAAAGAGAGACATATGACCATCCCCTCTGGACCGTTTGCCCCCAACTGGGAATCACTACAACACTACCAAGTACCGGCGTGGTACCGCGAAGGCAAATTCGGCATCTTTATCCACTGGGGGCCATATTGTGTGCCCGCCTTTGGGAGCGAATGGTACCCGCGCAACATGTACACCCCAGGCAGCAACGAGTTTGCCCATCATGTGGCCACCTACGGCGCGCAAAGTCAGTTCGGCTACAAAGACTTCATCCCGCTCTTCAAAGCCGAACAGTTCGATGCCAATCAATGGGCCGAATTATTTGCCATTGCTGGCGCGCGCTTTGTGGTGCCGGTCGCCGAGCATCACGACGGCTTTGCTATGTACGAAACGGCCCTCAATCGCTGGAATGCCGTCCAGATGGGACCCAAGCGCGACATCATCGGTGAATTATCCCAGGCCATCCGGCGGCACAATATGGTGTTTGGGTTGTCGAGTCACCGCGCCGAGCACTATTTTTTCTTTGAAAAAGGGAAATTGTTCGACAGCGACGTCAACGACCCCGAATACGCAGATTTGTACGGCCCCGCGGCAGTATCACCTCCCGATTGGCACGAGCTCAATTCCCCCGAGCGCCCCGACGAAGCCTTTATCGACGACTGGATGGCGCGCAACGTCGAGCTGATCGACAAATACCAACCGCAGCTGTTTTGGTTTGACTGGTGGATTCAGCACAAAGCCTGGGAACCGGCCCTGCAACAATTCGCCGCCTACTACTACAATCGGGCGGCCCAATGGGGCAAAGGGGTGGCCGTCAACTACAAATACGAGGCCTTTGCCCAAGGCAGTGCGGTGTTTGACATCGAGCGTGGCCAAGTCACCGACATCTACCCCCACTTCTGGCAAAACGACACCTCCGTCGCCAAGAATTCGTGGGGCTATACCAATGCCCAAGACTACAAAACGCCTGCCAACCTCATCGGTGATTTAATCGATGTGGTCAGCAAAAACGGCGCCTTGTTGCTCAACATTGGTCCCAAAGCCGACGGCACGATTCCCGACCACGAAGTCTATTTGTTGCACGAAATCGGCGCCTGGCTCCGGGTCAACAGCGAAGCCATCTATGCCACCACCCCATGGCAAATCTATGGCGAAGGCCCCACCCAAGTCGCCGATGGCGCATTTAGTGATACCAATCGGAGCGATTTTACCGGCCAAGACATCCGCTTTACCACGCGGGGCGATACACTCTATGCAATCGTGATGGCCTGGCCGGGTAGCCACGCTCGCATCCCCGCCCTCGGGAGCGACAGCGGTCGCCGTCCTGGCATCACCAGCGTCGAGCTGATTGGGCACGACTATGCCGTGCAATGGCAACAGCAGGCCGATGCGTTGGTAGTAACAATGCCTACCAATCAGATCGGCAAGTATGCGGTGGTATTGCGGATTCGCTAAATCACCGATACGCCTCCCGTATTGATACCCCAATCAATACGGGAGGCGCTGCCATACCCCCGCCATCATCCAATAGAGCAGCCGAATCGAGCGGGGGTAAGCCCGGAGCTGTTGCTCCGCAAAAGAATGCAACTGATAGATATTTTTCAAAACGACTTTTTTTTCAAAACCGGCGGCATCTTCATCAACCAAATGGACTAATTCACGGATGTCGTGGCGCACCGTCACATCGCCAATCATGACCAGCTGATAGGTATAAAAATAATCTTTCATGTGGCGCCGTGCCTGATGAATCGGCGCCATACCCCGCTGCGTCAGCGCACGTTCGTGGCGAATCAATGCGGTAATTGCGAGGTACCACTGCGCGACTTTGTCGTAATGGGTGCGTTGCACGATGGCATAGAGTCGCACCCACACCCAGCGGATGACGACGAGCACTACAATCACCGCCAGCGCCACCCACACAAAACCTTGGGCGTACCATGTAACAAACGTGGTTGCAATTGTGCGGTGGTATGGGATTGTTTGCCAGAGTGGGGTTATCCCACCGACGCACCACATCCAAACGATAGTGAGCCATGCGATGAATTGTTGGAACACGTGTATAAGTTCATTCATCGGCAGACTTTCATTACAAAAAATAGATCTTTGCAAGTTATTTTATCACTAGTGGATATCGAATAAGAAATGGAAAATGGAAAATGGAAAATGGAAAATGGAAAATGGAAAATGGAAAATGG
>CALFIC010000034.1 GCA_937876225.1 uncultured Chloroflexota bacterium
GCCTCGCACCGCATGCCACCCTCTATCCCTATCACGACGCCGCCAGCGCCTTAGCAGGTGAGCGCACAGCCTCACCCTGGGTGGCGTCACTCAACGGCGATTGGCAATTCACCTTGCTCGCCAACCCCAACGCCGTTACCCCAGCCACCTTACAATCAGCACAGTGGCATACGGTAGCCGTACCCGGGCTGTGGACGATGCAAGGCTTCGAAAAGCCTCACTACCTCAACATCAAAATGCCCTTCCCCAATACGCCACCCTCCGTCCCCGATGCCAATCCCGTGGGCGTCTACCATCGCCAGATGACCATCCCCGCTCACTGGCAAAACCGCCGCGTCATCCTACACTTTGGGGGCGTCGAGGGCATGTTGTGTGTCTATGTCGATGGCCAAGCCATCGGGATGGGCAAAGATGCACGTACCCCTGCAGAATTCGACATCACCCGCTATGTGACTCCTGGCCAAACCCACGAGGTGATGGCAGTAGTAGTACGTTGGTCCGATGCCACCTTTATCGAAGACCAAGATCAATGGTGGCATGCAGGCATCAATCGTGAAGTATTGATTTATAGCACCAGCAATCCTTTTTTGCGTGACCTGCACGTCCTCGCCAAACCAGACAGTGAATACAAAGGGGGCACCCTGACCGTCACCGCATCGACCAATAACCCAGGCGAATTACGCGACGACTGGCAGGTGTCGGTGCAACTGTATGGTCCTGATGGCAAACCATGCTTCAACGAACCACTCCACCAACCTTCACGCTGGGCTCCCAAAGACAAATCAGTGGTTGATGGCTGGGGTTCGCGGATTGCCGCCTATGACCAAGTCGAATTACAAGCTACCCTCAAACGGGTGGAATGCTGGAACCACGAGCAGCCCAATCTCTACACCGTGCTCGTCACCTTCCACACCCCCAATGGTGACGAGTATTACAGCACACGCGTCGGCTTCCGCGATATCACCATCGCCAATCGCGAGTTGCGCATCAACGGGCAAGCCGTCCTCATCAACGGCGTTAATCGCCATGATCACGACGACACACAGGGGCGGGTT
The DNA here is from genome assembly GCA_937876225.1 of uncultured Chloroflexota bacterium. GTDB lineage: Bacteria > Chloroflexota > Chloroflexia > Chloroflexales > Roseiflexaceae > UBA965. Next base: position 1,056 of record CALFIC010000034.1, read on the forward strand.
ATCAGTCGTGAATTGATGCGCAAAGATATTTTGTTGATGAAACAATTCAACATCAATGCCGTGCGCTGCTCACACTACCCCA
>CALFIC010000035.1 GCA_937876225.1 uncultured Chloroflexota bacterium
ATGATATGGTGTTGATAGCCCGTGCTGAAGTGAGAGAATGATGACTACAATTGACATCCTTGCCATGGCCAAGCGGGCCCGGGCTGCCACCCGTACCATTGCCACATCCACTACCGCCCAACGGAATGTGGCGTTGACCAAGATTGCCGAGTATCTCAACGACCCTACCGAGCAAACTGCGATTTTGGCGGCCAATGCCATCGACATGCAAAACGCCCAAGCGGCCGGCTTGCGCCCCGCCTTGCTTGACCGTATGCTCCTCACCCCCCAACGCCTACAAGCTATCGCCAACGATATTGCGACTGTGGTTGCATTGCCCGACCCGGTAGGGGAAGTGTTTGAGCAGGGCGTATTGCCCAACAATCTGCGTTGGCACAAAGTACGCGTTCCCTTGGGTGTGGTAGCGGTGATTTATGAAGCCCGTCCGAATGTGACCTTTGATGTGGCGACGTTGTGCCTCAAATCGGGCAATGCCGCTATCTTGCGCGGGGGCAAAGAAATCGCTGCCTCGTGTGCTGCCATCGTGGCGCTGTTGCAACGGGCCTTGGTGGCCGCAGAATTGCCTGCCGATACCTTGCAGGTAATTGCCGACCCCGACCGCGGCTTGGTCGAACAATTGCTCAAGCTCGACAAATATGTCGACGTGGTGATTCCTCGCGGCGGCGCCGCCCTGCACCGGTTTTGTGTGGAACACGCCACCATGCCTGTGATTGTGGGGGGCATTGGGATTGTGCATGCCTATATCGACCATACCGCCAACCCCGACTACGTGCGTGACATCGTCGTCAATGGACGAGTCCAACGCCCGAGTGTCTGTAATTCGCTCGACGTGGTGCTTATCGAGCGGGCCGCTGCCCCCCAAATGGTGCCGTTAGTGGCTACGGCCTTGCTGGCGCAAGGGGTGGAATTACGCTGTGATCCCGAAGTACAACAAGTGCTCGCTAGCGCCGCTATCGCCGATGCTCGCATCGTCGCCATGGGGGATGATGATTACGACACCGAATACATGGCGCTGATTGCGACGATGCACATCGTGGCCGACATCGGTGAGGCGATTGCCCATATCGGTGAGCATGGTGGTCATACCGAGGTCATCATTAGTGAAGACCCGGCCGCGATTCACCGCTTTGTGCATCATGTCGATGCCACCGCCGTGATGGTCAATGCCTCGACCCGCTTCAATGACGGTGGCCAACTGGGCTTGGGTGCTGAAATCGCGATTAGCACCCAAAAACTGCACGTGCGCGGACCGATGGGCCTGCGTGAATTAACCACCTACAAATGGGTGGTGCAAGGCGAAGGTCAGATTCGCGTCTGAGCGCGCATGGCGTGAATGGCATCGGGGTCGCGTAACAACAAACTACCAAGCTGAACTGCGGTGGCGCCGGCGTTGAGACAGGCGCTGGCGCTGGCATAATCACTGATGCCACCACAGGCCAT
>CALFIC010000036.1 GCA_937876225.1 uncultured Chloroflexota bacterium
CGTGGCGGTATGCGTCGCCGTCGGCGTGGCGGTATGTGTCGCCGTCGGCGTGGCAGTATGCGTCGCGGTATACGTCACCAATGCAGTGCGTGTCACCGTCATAATTTTGGTGGCCGTAGTTGTTTTGGTTTTTGTGTTGGTGCGCGTCGTGGTTGTAGTTTTCGTAGATGTGTTGGTTACCGACATTGTTTTGGTAGACGTACGGGTGTGGGTGGTGGACATTGTTTTGGTAGACGTACGGGTATTGGTGGTGGACATTGTTTTGGTAGACGTACGAGTTTTGGTGGGTTGCACTGCCAATGCATACGGCACATGTGGGGGATACGTAAGTAATACATACAGCATTCCAATCAAAAATATGCGCATAACAGTCCTCTTCGTGTCAAAGAAATCTACACCGTAATGGAGATCGCCCGATGTTGGAGATGGATTGCCTACCTATTTCCATGATGGGGGAATGAAATAGATTGCTTACCTATTGATGAGAACGGTTCCTTTCATTACAAAATAAAACAGCGACCCGAAGCGGCAGCGCCGATACGTGGGGAGGGTGATTATTGATGATTGTTTCACCTATGGATTGTGGAAATTATATAAATTCATCTTTTTTTTGTCAATACCATCATTTCACCATACATTTATCTGCATCTATCAACTCAGGCTAAAATAGAGTATTCATTTATAGAATGCCATGGATACATATGCTCACGATTATTGGTGATATCAACGTCGATTTACTGATGGCACTGGCCGAATGGCCCCACGAAGGGGGCGATGCCCTCGCCCATACCGTCACTTGGAGTAGCGGTGGCACCGGCATCAACAGCGCCGTGGCCGTCGCCCGCATGGGTGGTCAGGTCCGCTTGTGGGGGCGGGTTGGTCACGACCCTGCTGCCACCCAAGCCCTTGCCATCGCCCATGCTGTTAGCGTCGATTTACACGGCATCCAGCACGATCCCCATATCCCGACCGGACTCTGTGTCATCCCCGTGACCACTGGGGGCGAGCGCACGTTTCTGAGTTATCGTGGTGCCAACCAAGCCTGGCAATGCCCCACCGACTGGCCTACCACTCCCGGCTGGTTGCATGTCTGTGGCCACGCTCTGCTTAGCGACCCGCAACGCGCCAGTGCCATCCACGCCCTGCGCTACGCCCAACAACACGGCTGGCAGACGTCGATAGATTTGTGTGCACCGTTGACCCATCATTTTGATGCCATCATTAGTCAACTCCTCCAGCCACTCAGCGTGCTCCTCGGTAATCAGGCCGAAATGCAGGCTGTCGCCGCATCCCACGCTAGCGCCGCCCCTATCTGCATCACCAAACAAGGGGCGGCCGGCGCCATCGTCGCTGTAGCTGGTCAGATTACTCACTATCCCGCATTTGTGGTCGACGCCATCGACACCACAGCCTGTGGCGATACCTTTGCCAGCGTCTGTGTATTGGCACTGAGCCACGGCGCATCCCTCGCCGATGCGGTACTCGTGGCCAATGCCGCAGGAGCGATTACCGCCAGCCGGCGCGGGGCGGCCGATATTGTGCCGACCCATACCGAAGTCTGTGCATTGCTCACCCAGCACCAGCAACCAATCCCCCCGTGGTTGGCGGCAATGGTACAATACCCCCATCAGTAAATTTCATGCGTATGTGCTATTACTAGAGGTATTTTTATGACTCCTGCCTGGAAAAAAAGACTCGATGACTTGCAAATATCTTCACTGGCTGATATTTTTCGCACCCCCAAACCCATCATCGGCATGGTGCATTGTTGGCCACTGCCTGGCGCCCCTGGCTATACCGGCTACGGCATGCAAACGATTATCGACCACGCCAAAGCCGATGCCGAAGCCTTGATTGCCGGTGGCTGTGATGGGCTGATCGTCGAAAACATGTGGGACATCCCGTTCCGCGCCGGCGCCCACATCCCCCCCGAAAGCATCGCTAGCCATGCCGTGGTGGCGGCCGCTATCCGTAGTGTCAGCCCACTGCCGATGGGGATTAATTTGGTGCACAACGGCGGCGTAGCGTTGCTGGCAATCGCACTGGCCGCCCAGGCCGACTTCATCCGGGTCTGTATGTTTACCGGCGCCGGCGTATGGGATGCCGGCAGTTTTGACGAGGGATGTGCGGCTGATTTGATGCGCCGCCGCAAAGAATTACATGCCGAACACATCAAAATCCTCGCCGACGTCGACAAAAAACATTCGGTGCGCTTCCCTGGTATCGATTTGGCCACCCACATCGAATGGACACGCTTTTTTGGGGCGGATGCCTTGATTGTCTCCGGGCGCATGACCGGTGATGCCCCTGATGTGGCCAAAGTACGTGAGGCCAAACAGCTGGCCGGTGACCGCCCCGTGATTATTGGCAGTGGCGCCGACGAACACAATATCGCTGCGTTTATGGCCGTCGCCGACGGCGTCATCGTCGGCTCAAGCATCAAGCAGGGCGGCGCAATTGCCGATCCCGTTGATGTGGCAAGGGTCACGCGCTTTATTGCCGCCGCCCGAGGTGCATTATGACAATATCCCGTCAAATCATCATGCCCAGTGATGTGTTCCCACCCAAATGTGGCGGGGCTGGCTGGAGCGCCCATGCGCTGGCATTGGCGTTGCAACAACGTGGCGAACATGTCACTGCAGTAGTGCCCCGCCCCAATCAAAAAACGATGTACTACAAACATGAAGTACTCGACATCGAGACTATTGATGTGGCCGAACCTCAAATCCCCTTGCCGTTTTTACAGACTTACTTGCGCCAGCAATTGCTTATCCCCCGGCTACGCACCGCCATCCAGCGCGCCATCATCGACCCCGCCCACACCATCATCCATGCCCAACACCTACTGGCAGCCCAAGCAGCCATGCCGTTGCGGCGCTTGGGAGCCAAAGTCATCGTGACGGTGCGCGATCATTGGCCATGGGATTACCGTGCCACCGGCATGCAGATGCAAGGTGACCAACGTACGTGGGCGGGAATGCGCCAGACCATGACGGCGCGTAAGGCACCATTCACCCAACAACTCCTTGCCCCCGCCTATGTACGCCAAATGCGCCAACGGGCGGAATTGTTGGCGCAGGCCGATATGGTCATCGGGGTGTCGCATTATATTCGCGCCCGTATTGCGCAACACATCCCCACCGCCAAAGTCGTCGCCATCCCCAATATGGTCGATTGTGCCGCTATCGCTACCACCATTGCCCAACCACTGACGGTGGCCAATGTACCAGCGCGCTTTAGTCTGTTTGTGGGCAAATTAGCCCGCAACAAAGGGGCCGAGCTGTTGCCCGAATTGATTTTGCGCATCCGTCCCCCCGCCATCGTCGTGGCAGGCGACGGGCCACTCAACGACGCCGTAGCCGCCGCCGCCCAAGCCGCCGCCATCCCCTGCCTGCAACTCGATTGGGTCGACCACGACGACGTATTGCGCCTGATGGCCCGCTGCGATGCGCTGTGGTTCCCGTCATCGTGGGACGAACCCCTCAGCCGCGTGCTCCTCGAAGCCTTAGCCTGTGGTGCCCCCATCGTGGCGATGCCTACCGGTGGCACTCCTGAGATCATCGTCGATGGACGCTCGGGGATACTCGCACCCGACATTACCAGTTTTGTGGCTGCCGCCCAACGCTTGCACAATGACCCCAGTTGGCGCCAACAAATCCAAGTCGGTGCCCGTTTACGGGCCCAACAATTATTTGATACCAATGTGGTCATTAAACATGTGCTGCAGTTATATGACCATGTCGGGAGCGCCTCATGACGCCGCCCATCCGCGTCGCCATGTTGGCCCGCGTGGTCTGGCCGCTCCATGGCTATGGGGGCATCGAACGCCATGTCTACCACTTGACCACCTATCTCGCTAAACTCGGTGCGAGTGTCACGTTGTATGTGCAAACCCCACCCGACCCCAGTCAACTGGCTCAACTCACGCCCCATATGCAGGTACGTACCTTGCGTTATGACTATACGTCGCCCTACCTGCGCCCCAATTCAATCCTCGGGCGCCAAATCAATTACCCGCGCTACACGATGGCACTCGGTCACCAAGTGGCGAATGCCGTCCGCGCTGGGGAATTCGACGTGGTCCATAGCCAAGGTCTGTGTGCCTTTGGCTATGGCTGGTTGCGACGCAATGATCCGCAGCTCCGTGCAGTGCCTTTTTTTGCCAACCCCCATGGCCTCGAAGAATACCGCACTCCCGATTGGCGCAAATGGCTGGCGTATGTGCCCTTTCGCTGGATGTATAGCACCGGGCATCGCTTGGCCGACTATGCCATCGCCACCGACGCCTGTACCGCCCCTGATTTGCCGCATTACCTCGGGGTTGATCCGCAGCGGGTGGTGGTGATACCGAGTGCCATTGATACCGCCGAAAACCTCGCCCCCATCCAACCGACACTGATTCACGACTTACGACAACGCTTTGCCGCCAATGATGAATTGTTGATGCTCAGTGTCAGTCGCCTCGAACGCAACAAAGGCTATCATTTGTTTGCCGAAGCCCTGGCTCAAGCCCACCAACGGGGTGAACTTCCCGCCACCTGGCGCTGGGTGCTGGTAGGCGAAGGCAAAGAACGCGCCGCGCTGACGGCCCAAATGCAGCAACTCGGCATCGCCGCCCATGTCACGTTTGCGGGACGCATGAGCGATGGCGAACTGCAAAACCTCTACGCCGCCTGTGATTTTTTCGTACATCCAACACTCTACGAAGGCTCATCCCTCGTCACCCTCGAGGCGATGATCCACCAACGCCCCGTGCTTGCCACTGCCGCCGGCGGCATCCCCGACAAAGTATTTGATGGAGTCAATGGTATACTAGTCATACCAAACAATATGCAGGCGCTGTATATTGGTTTACAACGCATGCTCCAGGCGCACGCACATTGGAATGAATGGGGCACCCGCGGTGCCGCGATTGTCCGCCATCAATTTGATTGGCCGGTGGTCGCCCAACAAACCATGGAAGCCTATCGCCAGGCACTATAGATACGGTTGTTATGCAAATCACCCCGTTTCACATTTCGATTGGAGCAGATGAACAAGGTGGCTTTGTCTTGTATGCCTTTACCGCATCACAAAACATCGCCATCCCTATCGATATCCCCGAATATTTGATTCAATCAGGGGTGCGCCTGCTCCAACCCACCCATACCGAATTATTAGGCGATGCCACTGAGTTAGGGCGTGAGCTCGGCGCAGTGATATTCCCCGAAGCTATCCGCGATATGTTGATTGCCCAAGCCCGCACCGCCCAAAACACCAACGGCCGCCTACAAATCCAACTCCAAATCGCCGTCCCTGAACTAGCCGCTTTGCCATGGGAATGGGCGGTGATTGATGGGACTCGCCAATGGGCACCAGCTATCAACGACGATTATGCGGTGGTGCGTTTATCGTCGATTAACGAGCCAGCTCCGCCGATTTTGGTCGATGGTCCGTTGCGCGTATTGCTGCTCGTGCCACCCGATCAAACACCCCAATTCAGCATGATTTACACCATGCTCCAAAGCGAAATCAGTGCCCGGCGGATTAGTGTCTCGATTGTCGAAGTACATACCCTCGCCGACATTGAACAAGCGCTCAGCCAAAAAATCTACCACGTCGTCCATTTTGTGGGCGATGTCTTTCTCAACGCCGACCATCTCATTCGGATTGCCTTTGGTAGCGAAATCGACGTATTCGAGCTCAACGACTTACTCAGTCAATTCCCCGATATCGGCTTGATTTGTGTCACCATGGCGGCTGGTGGTGAGCCGCAAATCCGTGCCATGCCACAGATTTTTGCGGCCCTCTTGATGAGCAAAACCATCAACGCCGCAATCACCTTTAGTGGAATTAGTCGCCCCGACACCATCATCCGCTTTGCTGCGACATGCTACAACGCCATCATCGAAGATGTCCCACTCGACCTTGCCGTCACCCGTGGCCGGCGCGCCCTCACCAGTGGTCGCCGCGATGTCAATTGGGGACTGGCCCAGCTCCGCATTGTGCCAGGCACCGAGCGCTTATTTGTCTTTGAGGTACCCCACGACTCATGGAGTTGGGTACGAGCCGCCTTAGCTATCATCGGGATTGCTGCCGCCATCATCGGGGCGATTTTGCTCGGGCGCCTGCTTAGTGGGCAGTCGATATTGATGCCTCATTTACCTGCAATCACACTACCAACGAGCACCCCCAAACCATGACCACCCCCCAACGTCACTTGCCGTCAATTGAGCGCTTAGTCAGTGCCGTCGCACCCGATTCGCCACTACCACGCCCAACTATTGTGGGTTTGGCTCGGCTTTTGGTGGAAAAAATGCGCCAGCGTCCCGGTGAAGTGCCCGCATTTGAGACCATTGTGGCGCTCCTGCGGCACGATATTGCCCAGTTATTGGCGCCGTCATTACGGCCCGTCATCAATGCCAGTGGCGTGCTGTTGCAGACCAATCTCGGCCGCGCGCCACTCAGCCAGGCCGCCCGCCAAGCATTACAACACGGCGCCGGCACCGTCAATATCGAATATGATTTGGTCAACGGCAAACGCGGCGAACGCAGCGTGCACCTAGCGGGACTGCTCCGCCACCTCAGTGGCGCCGAAGCAGCGATCGCTGTCAACAACAACGCCGCCGCCATATTGCTGACACTGAGCGGGTTAGCGAACGGCCGTGAAGTGATTGTCTCGCGCGGCCAAGCAGTCGAAATCGGCGGCGGCTTCCGCATCCCCGACGTGTTGCGCCAAAGCGGTGCTACTTTGGTCGAGGTCGGCACCACCAACCGCACCTATGTGCGCGACTATGCCGAGGCGATTACCGAGCGGACGGCCATGATTTTGCAGGTCCATACCAGCAATTTCCGCATGCAAGGGTTCGTGCATCATGCCGAGCTGAGCGAACTCGCCGAGTTAGCCCATCAGCGTGGAATTTTGCTGGTCGACAATCTCGGCAGTGGCTCATTTATCGATGTCACCACCTATGGGCTCGCCGCCGAACCACTCATCCCCGACCGCATCACCGCCGGCGCCGACGTGGTTTGTTTCAGTGGCGACAAATTAATCGGCGGACCCCAAGCGGGCATTATCATTGGCAAACAAGCCCAAATTGCGCTACTCGCCAAGCACCCCTTGATGCGGGCCATTCGGCTCGACAAATTAGCAATAGCCGCCATGCAAGCGACATTGCAGAGTTATGTCATGCAACGCGCACCCAGTGAAATTCCGATTTGGCAAATGATTAGTCGGAGTAGTAATGAGCTCCATGACCGTGCCACCGCCATTGTGCAATTGCTCCCGACACCGTGGCAGGTACAGGCCAGTACTAGTACAATTGGTGGCGGATCATTGCCCGGCGAGACACTCCCGTCGTGGGCCGTCGTTTGTCCACATACTCACCCAGATGCCCTCGCCCACCAACTCCGCCATGCACCAGTTCCCATCATTGGGCGCATCCAAGATGGCGCCCTCTGGCTTGACCTCCGGGCGGTAGCACCGAGTGACGACGCCGTCATCACCACAACATTATTGGCGCTCTAATTTTTAATTGTGACTCCACATGCATATTATGCGGTAATTCCCTCGTCTTTCTTTAAAATTTGCGATAATTTCACCAAAATACAAAACAAATTACATACAATTTCATGTACGTTTTCTGGTAAACTATCACTCATTGATCTGCGTTTTCTCGAGGCATTCTGGGGTATCGTAGTCACTCAATCCGGTATCATACAGCGCATTTACTATCATAACCATCAGGTTTTTCATGATTATCTTTCAACGAATTTATCAACACGCGAAACCATATTTATGGTATTGGTATATATTTATATCGTTTTTCTTTTTGCTTATCACTCTTTACCGGGGAAATAGTGCCAATTGGCATCTCGATATTGGCGCAGCGAGCACGCGCAGTTTTGGTGCGACATTAATGGATTCCGAATTCACGCATTTTTTTGGGGGCACGGTATGGTTCCGGCAGATTCCCAAAGGGAGTGATATTGGTGTTCCAGATCTCGTCGCCTCCCATATTATCCGGATGCGCATTATCACACGGCACGACGATGCACCACGCGATATCGTTGTGCAATCTGAGCGCCTCAAATTCACACTGACCAATGCCGGCCAATATCGCACCTATTGGATGTATGTGCCACCAAACCAACATTTTGTCATGAATTGTGACACCAGTAGCGTCACGTTGCCCTATTTACGCAAGTTTTGTGCGGCACTCGTCGATATTAGTGGGTCATTACCACTGCATGACAATATATTCAGCATTGAAAAATCAGCACTCCTCCTCCCCATCATTGCATGGATGCTATTGGTGGTTGTCAGTGTCATGCGCATGATTACCCGGCGCAATGTGGCAACCGTCATTGTAAGCGTTGCCACCATATTTGCCTACTATGTGCTACAACATTACCCACTGCAAATCATCACGTGGCGCATCCCACTGACGATTTTTTTGGCGATATGTAGTGGGATTATCTGGCTCGTCACCCTACCCAAATTCAAATATGGCTGGTTATTGGGCATATTCGTGTTGGCGGTGGCGCTACGCATATTGGCGTATAGTGCACCGGGGGTTGACGGTGTCGACCGCAAAGTGCATGCTCGCCAACTCGAAAGTGTCATTTATGGCAATATTTACCTCGAGAACATCGGCACGATTGTGCATGGTGGCGCTGCCGGTGATAATAGCCAAATCTACCCCTATCCCCCGGCGATTTATTTATTGTTAAGTCCAGTGATGTTACTTATCAGCCCGATCATGACGTTTAATTTTTATGTGGGGCTGGCAGCGATACTCGTAGATGCGACATTGGTCTTTTTTTTGGTGTGGATGATTATCCAGCAAGGTCTCGGACAACGTGTTGCTATTTATAGTGCGTTGGCGCTGTTGTGGTTCCCCCAAGCCTATGTGATGCATAGTTACCCCGTGGTCGCCCAAGATTTAGCCCAATGGGCGAGTTGGTGTTTTGCATTTTTGGCGATTATTTATTATGGTAATCCCACCAACCGTAACACTATTTTGCAGCTATTCTTTGCAGGGGCTGCGATTACCGGGCATTTTGGGGCATTTATTACCATGACCATCATGCAGGGCTGGCAGTTTGTGCTAGGCACCATGCGCAGTGCGGCCTGGCGGTGGTTTGGCGTTGCCCTATTCCTGACAATTATTTATTACAGCCAGTATACTGTCCTGATTTTGGCACAAATGGGACATTTAGTCCATGCGAGCAACGGCACCCGCCTGGATGGATTTATCGATCTCTGGAACAATGGCATCAATGATCATTATAGTTGGGTGGTGTTTTGTGTAGCGCTGCTCAGTCTGGGGTTGCCCGTGCTTCGCCAGCGCCCTGCATTGACCAAAACGCTCTGGGCTGGATTTGCTGCAAGTGGCGTACTCGCCGTGTTGCGAGTTGTTTTTTATGCCAATCCAACCCGCCTCGTGATTTTTTTGGCACCACTCGTCGCACTCGGTGTCGGCATGATTATGCCACGCTACACTCATCACCGTGCCGGGCGCTGGCTCGTCTACACCTTGTTTGCCTATCTAGCCTATAGTGCGCTGACTACCTGGTTAACCCTGACTATCGATCAGCAATTAGTGCGCTGGATATTACCCCAATAACCGCGTTTTGCTCAATAATTTACCTGCAAAATTTGCCGTACTACCGCCAATAATTCATTGATATTGCTGGCGAGTGGAGGCGGGGGATTATCGGTGTGGCGGGCGTGCGCATGGATGAGTTGTCGTTGCACGATGTCGTCAAAAGCGGCGCCCCGTGACAGCCCCATTTGTGCCCGCACCGCGCTACAGGCAGTGCTCAATTGGAGGGCAGTAGCCCCATCACCTTCGGCCAACGCCACCCCAGCACCGATATCAATCACATACAACAAATCATTAAATCCCCCGACACGCTCGATTTGGCGAAAGGCTTGCGTCAAATAAAACCGCGCATCACCCACCCGAGTTTCTAAGGCAGCCACCGCCGCAATCCGTAAATGGACCGCTGCGACATTATTTGGGGCGTTGAATTGCTGGAACAACCATTCGGCTTTGCTGAGTGCTTGGCGCGCCAACACATAATCCCCCAACGCCATAAAAATCAACCCCCGATTGGAATAGGCATCAGCCAGCCCCAATGATTGTGTTTGCGCTTCGTAATGCAACAACGCCGCATCACTTTGGGTCAGACTTTCGCGAATCTTGCCCGTGGTCATATAGACATAGGACAACGTATCGTGGCAGCGGGCGACCCAATATTCATAGTGCAACGCATTCATTACCGCCATAGCCCGCTGCAACAAGCGCTCAGACTCTTGCCAACCAATCAGTTGTAAGGCATGCAACGCACATTCCAAGGCGGCTTGGGCCCAGGTGAGGCGTTGTAATCCGAGGTCTGCATGATGCATTGCTTGTTGCAAAAAACGCATTGTGCTTTCGACAATCCCACGGTGACCATAGAAACTCCCAATCGCATACAGCAACTCGCTTGTATGGGGATGATCTTGGCCAATGCGGTACAATGTCGCTTCGCTAATGACACATAATTGGGCACACAAGCCAAACCGAATCCAGGTGGTACGCCAACGCACAATCAAACTTGTCGCCAATTCATCCATTCCCCGTTGATGCACGATGACCAATATGTCGTAAATCGCCAATACATCATGGATTTGCAATTGGAGCGCATGGCGTTCTTCGTCAACCATCGCTATCTGTTGCTGGTTTTGGGTTAATTGCTCAGCGACTCGCCGAATCAATGTATCGATTTGGTCGGCATTGAGCATGGCGTAGACGGCAGTGCGTATCGCATCATGAATGACAAAGCCATCGCCATTGCGATACGTGATTAATTGCCGGCGTTCAAGCAGATGGAGATAACTTGTCAATGGTTGAGTGGAGTCGTGTGGTATTATTTCGTCAATCAATGCCCAAAATTGACTGCCTAGTGGCTGTTGTACCAACGCCATAATCTGCAACAATAATTCAGAGATTGCCCCTAGTCCTACCACAACTCGTTGATACATGGCATCCAAGGCATCGTGCTGGCTCCCACCACTATTTGCCAGTGCGATAATATGCATGGGATAGCCATGCGTTTGGGTCACGATATCGGCAGGAATATTACCATCGTAATGACGGAGCTGCGTCTGGTGATGGATTTGCCAATAGAGCGCCCGCGTGTTGGATTCACTCAAACCCGTTAAGGCAAATTCACGCATCGCAGAGACATGCCGACCAAGTCCTGCAATTTGACTGGTAATCAAAAACTGCGTCGTCGGGAAGGTGTGCAGTAAATGCCGCACAATTGCTTCTGCGGGTAAGGCATCATTGCCCAATACGTTGTCGAGACAAATAATTGTATTGCGAAACTCGTCGGCATCCTTGAGCCGGGTATACCACGGTTCGTCCGCACGTAAACGCATCCGCATTGTTAAGCCAATAGCTTGATAGACCTGCTCCATTGTGGTAAACCCACTGCCAATTGCTACCACGGGAATCCGCCGACCATATGTCGGTAGTATCGCCCGGATCGTTGCCAGTGCTACGGTGCTTTTGCCTATCCCTGAAGGTCCACTCAACAATACGTGCTGTCGCCAGCCGTTGCCTTTGCGGCGTTCGGCAAATAAGCATTCGGTGACTTCGTGCAATAATTCGTCACGCCCAATACATACATTGTCAACCTGCGTATGCATCGGAATCAATTGATAAAACTGTAGTGCCGTCCGCCATTCATCTTCAGCAAAATATTTGGCAAACCGAGAAATATGCACAATCGATAATCGTGTCAAATGGCATAATTCGAGCAACTCATTGGCGTTCAAGATTTGCAAATCAAGGTCAAGTATCGTTTCATACGTACATACCAGTTCTTCGCTGGTTGTCGCAACCATACGATTGGGGCGTGACGTAAAAATATCCGCAAAGCGATTACTACTCACCGCACCACCACGTTGTTGGATGCGTTCAACCAATGTCAACGATTTACTTGAGGCGAACATCACCGGTAATTCTTCTTTCCCCGTCCCGATTTTGATGCCATGGGTGTGTAATCGTTTTTTGACAAGCGCCATAATTTCGATAATCCGTTTTTTCGTTTGTTGTTCGTTTGAGTCCATATGAGTAGGCATAGCTACTTTCCTCTCACACATTTCTTATTACATTCACCCTACCACATACCTTTCGCCGTAAATTTGTTGTTTTTTACAAATATACCACCATCCACATTGACAATCCCGATGCCCCATCCATCTATCGTATAAAATAATTTCATCCGCACATAAAACCCTGCTACGCTTGTTATAATGCGCAGATAGCCACGCGGTATAGTGCACAGGTATTTCATGTATAAAATAGTTCTTTCGTTGCGTTATCAACTCGCCGCTATCTTTTTATTTTTTATCATCAGCGTCACGTGGCAACAACAGCACGCGTGGCATATTGATGTAGGCACGTCATCAGCACGCGTCTTTACCACCACCCTGCGCGAATCAGAGTCAGCTCAAATTGACGGCAAACTCACCACATTCCAGTGGAGTTTACCACATTCACTCATCATCCTCCCGCCGCATAGCCAACCACAAATCATCAGCCTCCGCACCATTATGCGTGCCGAATCTCCTCCCCAGGCGGTGACACTTTCCAATGCCAATCTGCAGTTTGCGCTTGCAACCACAACCGGGGTACGGCGCTATGCGTTTTATAGTACCCATGGCACACAATTCGCGATCGACTGCGATATGCAGGGGGTGAGCGATAATGCCTTGGCCAAAATTTGTATTGCCATCGACACCATTGACGGCCAACCAACCAACAGCACGCTCGACTGGCAAATCCTCGGGTGGATGCTGGTATTGCTGAGTGCCCTTGCTGGCGTGGCATGGATTATCGCAACACCGGCTCAGCCCTGGCGCATGGTGCCATTGCTCTTGATTGGCATCACGTTACTTTGGAGTTTCCCGCTCCAGTGCACGTTATTTGCGCCACAGCTGAGCCTCGGGCTTGGGTGCCTGGCGGTAGTGCTGTGGGGCATCCGGCGCTGGGTAGTAGGGGGCTGGCGCCAAATCGCCGGACAGGCCATGGCATTAAATATCGCCATTAAAGGACTAGGGGTACTGGTGCCTGGTTACTTTGGCACCGATGTATTTTTTCATGTCAATCGCTTCATTGCGACATTTAGTGGACGCCTCTATCAGGTTGCAGATGGCCAAGGGCAAACATACCCCTACACTCCAGGGGTCTATCAACTCCTTGCACCATTCATGTTGCCTTTGATGACACTAATTCCCGCCGATCGGGTGATTATTGTGAGTGCCGTCATCATCGACAGTAGTACTATTTTGATTTTGGCGTGGATATGCCAGCGCTTGGCGTGGTCGCAACGCAGTATCAATCTGATGGCCTGGTTGTATGTGGTGTTGCCAGCAGGTTTTTTACTCGAGTGGCAAGCCACCATTGCCCAAAACATCGGGCAGTGGCTAGGGATGATGGCCATCGCCACAGCGCTCTTTGTCGTGACTCCGCTCAGTCTGGTCTGGATGGCGTGGGCGGTAGTCGGGCACTTTGGGGCATTTCTGACCTTGCATTTCGCCAACACGCTGGCCCTCGGATTTCCCGCACTACGCCGTATAGGATTGTGGTGGTGGGGAGTGGTGGCGGTGATGGGCGTGATTTTTTATAGTCAATATGCCGGATTGATTCAGGCCCAACTGCATCACCTCGGTGGACACTCAGCCGATATCGGCTGGAAAGCGCGCTGGTGGCAGTTTGCCTGGAATTATGGATTGTACGGGCATTATTTGGGGATTGGGGTCGCCCTCGCCGTGATTGGATTGGGGCTGGCACCCCGTGACCGCTGGTGGCAAATGGCGGTGGCAATGCTTGTCAGTGCTGGGATATTGTTGGTGGCACAGGTGGTGATTGATTTTGGGGCTACACGCTACATGATATTTATTTTTCCCGTCGTTGCGAGTTATGCGGGGGTCACACTCGGACGACTCCGACGTGGCCGGGCTGGGCAGATCATGCTCATCGCACTACTCGGGCTCATTGCTCTCCAAAGTGGGTTGGCGTGGTTGAATGGAGCGGTGTTGGGAATCAAAATGGGCTATTTATGGTGAGTTAGATGAGCGCCAATTGGCGGCGAATCGCATCGACGACCGCCATGCGATCGGAAGGACGATTCACGACATCCAAATCATCCGTTACAATCGGCAATACCGCACAATGGCTGAAATCACGCATCCACCCCTCGTAGCGTTCGTTCAGGCGTGTAAGGTATTCTACCGGAATCTGTTGTTCACTTGCACGACCACGCTGGGCAATGCGTTGTTGCAAGGTAGAGACTTGGGCCTGCAGATAAATCACCAGCGTGGGGGGTTGGATGCGTTGCACCAGCGTGGCGTAGAGTTGTTGGTACAACATAAAATCGCGTGGGGACAACACGTTTTCTGCATGTAATTCTTTGACAAAAATTTCAAAATCTTCGTACATACTCCGGTCTTCGATGACCGATTGGTGCATCAAGGTAATCTGGTGATGTTGGGTATAGCGTTGGGTCAGGAACCAGATTTGTGAATGAAACCCCCACCGGGCGCGATCGGCATAATAATCGGCTAAATAGGGGTGGTCACTCACGTGTTCATAATATGGTTGCCAGCCAAATTCTTGGGCGAGGATTTCGACGAGCGTGCTTTTGCCCACGCCAATATTCCCCGCCACTGAAATGTGCCGGCGCGGCGCTGGATGTCCCATTTCCATCACGACTCCTTGTCAACCTCGATTAGACTCTAACCGTACGCCATTTGCCTTGGCGGAAGCGCAGGTACGACAATAATGCCTGCACAAAAAAATCTATCCCCATGGCGACCCACACTCCCGTCAAGCCACCACCATGTTGCAAAATATAGTACGAGATGGGCAATCGGAAGCACCACGTGCTAATCACTTTGGTATAGAGTGGCCATTGAGTATCACCGGCGCCACGGAGCGCCCCTGACAAGACAAAATTGCCACCCATAAATAATTGAAATGCGCCGGCGATTTGCAAGGGCACACTCCCCGCCGTAATCACCGATTCATCATTGATAAACAAACGCAATAGTACCGCCGGAATCGCCACCATAATCCCACCAAGTACCAACATGATGATGGATGTCTGACGGAGGGCTTCGTAGCTGGCTGCTTCGGCTTCGTCGGGATCACGCGCCCCCAAGCCTTGGCCGACCAGCGCCGATGCGGCGATTCCATAGCCCCAGCCTGGTAAAAACGACAATGATTCGATGCGAATCACCAGATTATGGGCGGCATAGGCGGCAGTCCCTAAATGGGTAATCATGCCCAAGAAAATAATCAGCGCCCCTTGGAATACTGCTTGTTCACCAGCAAACGGCAAGCCTACCCGAGCCACGCGTTTAACCATGTCCCATTCGGGCCACAACGGGCGATTGAGGATAAGTCCAGCCCGACCACGCAACAACACCACTAGCGTCACAATACACCCAAATGTACGTGCCACGGCGGCACCGGTGGCGGCACCTTGCACACCAAGAATCGGCAGACCAAAATGCCCACCGATAAAAAGGTATGAAATCACCACATTGAGGATGTTGACCCCAATCATGATATAGAGGGGGGTGCGGGTATCACCAGCACCGCGCAACGCCGCCATGCCGACCATGTTGATAGCGGTAGGTACAAAGGCATAGGCGAGGATAGTCAAAAATTCGCCCCCGAGCTGCGTTACTTGGGCGGTCGCGCCATACACCCCAATTAATTGGGGCGCAAATATAATACAGACGACGCTCATGACCATCGAAGCCATCAACCCAAGGAACAGTCCTTGGCGCAAGGCACTGTTGCCCATCACCCCGTCATGGGCACCACGGGCGCGGGCGGTGAGGGCCGTACAACCCGTCCCAATTGCCATAAACAAAATCGTCATCGTCCAAAACATTTCGCTGGCCAAGCCAGTCGCAGCGAGGGCGGTGGCACTGCCATACCCGAGGAATTTGGCGGCGGCAATGGGTAATTGGCCAACCAACAACACATCCATTAAGCCGACCATGGTATTGAGGACTTGTTCACTGACTGCGGGCATGGCGAGGGCAAACACTCGCCGTTGTCGTTCACGTTGCCGTTGCATGCTGGTTCCTTTTCATATTGTGCAGGCATTGTACCACTGACTATGTGAGAAGTGAGGTTTATTTTTTGACATTAGGAATACGCAACCCCTCGACAAAAAATAAATTGCTACATTTATGTGATTGCAATGGCAAATCCACTACATCGATACTTCATCCAAATTCCCACTTGACATGAAACAAATGTTCGCATATAATCAGCACAGATGTTTCGAACATATGTGTTGATTACGAGATAAGCACCACAAGGAGGACACAATGGCCGTACGTTCACAAGAAATGCGCAACCCCACAATGCGCCTCGCCCGCCCCAAGAATCCATCGTTAATCTTACGCCGTTTGGCAATGCCTACTCCTTCAGTTGGGTACATTGTCGGCGCATTGATAGCAGCGGTCGCATTATATTTCGTGTTGAGTGCCGTGATTAGTTGGGGTATGAGTCGTTATGACGACCTGCGTTATGGCACCACTCGCACATTTCATACTGATGCCGTGATTGGGATCGACGATTCCGTCACTAACCCCACCCATTTTGTCGCAATGAACATCAACCGCCAAGTGGTCATCATGCAGATCCCCGGTGGCGATGCCAGCAAGACACGACTAATCAATGGGCCCTATTTATTTGGGGGCACCGAGGATCGCACACCAGTGATTTTGAATTTCAGCGACGTCAACAATGACGGCATGATTGACATGATTGTCAACGTCAAAAACGAAGCGCTGATCTATCTCAACCGTGGTGATCGCCTCGGCTTGATGACGCCCCAAGAACGCGCCTCGATTTCGCTCCAACCATAAACCATCTCCCTGCGGGATCCCCTGCCTATGGTAATGACTCCCCCGCCATTACCACTCCCGCACAACCCTCACCCACAGCCATGGGTGAGGGTTTTTGATTTGTGGTGACGGGGCGATTGGCCACGGCACGGCGATGGGGCAATCGCCCCTGATGTGTTATAATTTTTGCGCGCCGTAACAATACGCCGTATCATGGTTCTCTACCTGCAATTGCCCGCCGGGAGGCGCGCATGGATTCCTGTCGTGAGACAGCACAACACCAGACACAATCCGCCGGGAGGCGCATTGCGGTTGTCCAATTGCATGGCGGTACGCCATCGTTGAATCAATTATTTATTGCGCACTACGTGCGCCGGAGCATACATGACAACTCCATCAGAATTACCGTTACCGTGGCGCCAACGCTTTGCCCATTGGCTCAGCCAAAGCCGCGAAGCTGTACGCACGATCCCATCTGCCTTCAAAATCATCTATTCTGCAGACCGCATTGGCACGAGTATCTTGATTTTCAGTACTGTCGTAAGTGCCGCAATTCCCGCTATCCAAGCCTATGCCGGCGGCCAAATCATCGACAGTGTTGCCAAGGGCATGGCGCTACACGATGCCTGGCTGGCATTCAATACCAGTTTGCACTGGATATTGATTGAATTTGGGTTAATTGTGCTTACCTTCATTGTGGGCCAGCTGCGTAGTTTTGCCGAGCATAGTATCAACGCCCAATTGTCGTTCTATATTGCCACGCAGATGATGCAAAAATCGGTCGAACTCGACATCCAGTATTTCGAAGATCCGACGTTTTATGACAGCCTGCAGAATGCCCGCCGCCAAGCCGAATTCCGCGCCATGGCACTCGTCACCGGCGTCTTTACAATTGTGCAACAAACAGTGACATTGACGTCGTTTTTGGTGCTGGTGATTCGCTTCCAGCCCTGGATTGCCTTGGTACTATTTGGCGCCACCATCCCGGCATTTATTGCGCAAGGTCGGTATAGCCGGCTCTTTTTCCGGTTATTGACTCGTCGTGCACCCGAATTCCGCCAATTGCGCTACCTCGAAGAATTAGTCACGAGCGACAAAAGCATCAAAGAAGTGCGTTTGTTTGGCTTGGGCAAGTCAATCATCCAACGTTATTCCACTACATTCATGCAATACTTCCACGAAGATATCGCCATCGCCCGCCGCCAATCGTTGCTCGGCACGGTGTGGGGGTTGATTTCGACGGCGAGTTTTTATGTGTCGTATGGCTGGATTGTCTGGATTACGCTGTCGGGCAATTTGACACTCGGCGGGCTGACGTTTTATACGGCAATTTTGCGCCAAAGCCAAAACACCTTCCAAGGGCTGTTTAACAGCGTTAATTTCATTTTCGAAAACGGCTTGTTCATGACGCAGCTACTCGATTTCATGGCGCTACAACCCATCATGCCCCAAACCAAAAATCCCATCGCCATGCCCAACCCGTTGGTCGACGGCATCACCTTCCACGACGTATCGTTCAAATACCCCGGGCGCGACGAATGGACCCTGCGGCATATTGATTTGCATATCCACGCCGGCGAGACATTGGCACTGGTGGGGTTGAATGGTGCGGGCAAAACGACATTGGTTAAATTGATTACCCGGCTCTATGATCCGACCGAAGGCAAAATCACCATCGATGGCATCGATTTACGTGATTTTGACCAAGAAGAGCTCCACAAACGCATCGGCGTCATCTTTCAAGATTTTGTGCGCTATCAAATGACCCTCAAAGACAACATTGGCTTTGGCAACATCGAACGGATGGATGATATCGATCGCATCACCCATGCCGCCGAAGACGGTGGGGCTGCCGAAATCGCTGCCCAGCTCACCAACGGCTACGATACCACGTTAGGGCGCCAATTCATGGATGGGCGCGAGTTGTCGGGTGGGCAATGGCAAAAAATCGCCCTTAGCCGCGCCTTTATGCGCGATGGAGGGATTCTCATTCTCGATGAACCAACTGCGGCCCTCGATGCCCAGCGCGAACACGAGATCTTCCAGCATTTCCGCGAACTCACCCAAGACCGCACGGCGATCTTGATTTCGCACCGCTTTAGTACGGTGCGGATGGCCGACCGGATTGCGGTGTTGTCGGATGGGGCGATTGTCGAGCTAGGCAGCCATGCCGAGCTGATAGCTAATAACCAACGCTATGCGGAATTGTTCGAAATGCAAGCGAGTGGCTATCGCTAATACACCACACCAAAAACTCTCTTACCCACTCATTGTGGGTAAGAGAGTTTTTGGTAGGGACGATTGGTTTATTTTTTGATTTCGTAGATGGTAATTTGGCCTTGTTGGAATGCCACCGTGGCAATCGAATCAAACAATCCGAAGCCACCTTCGCCATAGACATCACGTTCCGTCGGGCCGACGTACACGTAGCGCACATGATATTTTTCGAGTAATGGTCGTACCACGTTCTCGTCGCCGCTACTATAAATCGTACGTACATCTTGGTCGCGGGGCGCAATTTGTTGTTGCGCTTCAGGATGACCACCACGCCATTGATCTTCGTGGCCAGGCCAACCCATAATGGCAGGTAAACCCGTTGACGCCGACACACCACCGAAGCCCTTGCCTTCGATGTCGTACTGGCCGCCAACGCCTTCGACAATTACCGAGCCGGCGGGAGCATTGTTGCGGAGCCATACAATAGACTCATGCCCGCCGTCGGGATTATCACGCGGGGTGTGCCCGGCAAGGCTGCCTGGTTGGTCGACAAACAAGGCCTTGCCAACTGTGGCGGCAGGGTAGACCAAGGCAGCGAGTAAGATTGGAATAGTTGCAACACCTAATCCCACCCGCAACCAGCGTTGCCCCACTTGCCAGACATACCACACTGACAACACACCAGACACACTCCAAATCACCCATACTTGATAATAAAACTTAAACACCGTGTTCATGCGTGAACTAAATACATCACGCACATATACCACGTCAACGGCAAAACAGAGCAATGCGGCAATTGCCGTCATCCCCAACCAGACTACAATCATTGGCTCCATATCGGTGCGCGCAAAAATCATGTACAACACCAAGACGGTCAACGGGATGGCGGTAATACTAACAAAACCGGTAAATGCACCAATCACTCCCACTACCAATGTGACGGCAAGCAGGATGCGCTCTTGGTTGGTGCGGGTCATGCGCGCTACAGCAATCAATATTGGTACCAAGAACAAACCAAACATAATAAATAAGCCGTGGAATTCGGTACGCGCCGGGGCAGGGCCAAAATAGCGAGACAATGCCCCAATCACTGGGATATTCACCAACGGGTCAGCACCACCCACTAATGAATGATAAGACAAATGGAATGGCAAATACCAGGCATATGACGCCAGCGCAACAATCCCGATTTCGATCCCGATATTTTTCCATGTCACGGAATTCCGCAAGCCATGCCATACCACTGCACCCACATACAACAGCATATACGTAGGGTAATCCCAGCTATTGAGGGGATACAACAACCCCAACATCAGCGCCGGCAGCAACAAATCTGGTGTTTTGCCGCTAGCCCGCCGAAGTGCTAACGCCATCAGCAACAATACAAACGGCAGGGCCATGACATGCGGGTGCATGTCACCTAACCAAAACGAGAAAAACGGAAATTCAGTGATGGCATAGCGCCGTTCGGTACCGCCATTTTCCATAGGCGTACTATCCCACACCGATCGCGACGGATTCCACCAATTAAAATCTGCCCAAGTATCGCGTGGGCGCAAACTCGTCGCACCATCAAAATCCCAGCCTTTGAACGTTTGCGACAATTGTATCGGCTCGCGGCTGCCGAGGCCGTTACTAATCGCATGACGAATATCCGTTGATTCGAGCGCAAGCACTTCCGGCAATCCCGTAACAATTTGCAAAAATCCCCCGAGATTCCCTACCAGTAATAATGCCACTACTGCCAATGTTGCCATTACTGGTGCTTCGCCACGCCCCAACGGACGCTCATTTGGACGCCACTGCGTAATTACGGCAATGACGATACTCACCACTGCAGCTGCACTCATACCCGCCGTCGTCGCCAAGGCTAAATTGTAGGAAACGACGGGATCTGCGACAGTAAGCACTGCCGGAATCGCTGCCAGTATGTAACCGGCATAATAATAATTAATCGTGAAGCCTGCCATCCATGGATCAAGTGGAGGAAAGCTCGGGCTGTGCATCACACTATTAAAAAACGCATAATCCATCGGGCGTTCGGTACCCCATGGATCAGCATTGCGACTCCGGATAAAGACTACCATCACCATCGCCAGCAAAAAAAAGACTTCACTAAGGACCCAGGTACGCCAATGCGCACGGAGCCATGCTTTGTCGATGCCTCCTGCGCGACGCCACCCGATATAACCAATCACCACTGCCGCAAACAACACCCCACCACCATTGAACGGCACCAAGCCCAGCATGGCGCAACTCCAGATACCAACTCCAATTAATACAAACCCCAATGGGCGCGCCAAGCCCACCATTGCGGTGGGCATGCTACCAAACAAATACTTTACCCACGGCAACCCCACTGCGACACATACCCATGTGGCGAACCAATGGAGCAGTACTGCACTAACCATATTCATTCCTTCACCTGTTGGAAACCCAGCGGGTGCGGGAACACCGCACCCGCTGGGCTGGTATTACTTGGACAAACGATTCAAGCCGTCTTGGGCATCATTCCGCAACCCAGAATCCGCCGGAGCTTTATCAAGGTACGCCTGATAATCCGCTTTGGCAGCCTCAATATCGCCGGTAATTTCTTCGATCTTGGCACGGGTAATATAAAAATCTAAGAAATCGGGATATTTCACGATTGCCGAATTCACCTCGGTTAACGCATCATCAATCCGATTGGCGGTGATTAACCCCGAAATCAGTTTGTTGGCATTACCGCCACCATCACTCGCTGCAAGTGCATCACGATACGCCTTAATTGCTTGGTCATACAGCTTGGCTTCCATGGCAGTATCACCCAACATGTGCAAAATCATCACATCACCAGGATGGGCAGCCTGATTACGGGCGATAATGGCTGTTGCTTCTTCGAAGCGTTGCTGGCGGCGATATCCTTCGACCAAGGCAATCATTGCATCGACATTCGCAGGATCGGCATCAAACTTCTTTTCAAGTTCACTCAAATCTTCTGGTGGTGGTGCAGGCTCACTCGGGAACGAGATACTTGGAGCAGTTTGGTCCCCACTTACTGAACCTTGGGGAGGAATTTGGACAATATTTGGTGAGACTTGATAGATACTCGTCTCACCCGACTTATACACCTCACGGAGCGAGCCGATATTTGCCACGGCATCAGTGCCTTCTTTGCCGTACGCCGCCCGTTCAATCGGACCAACAATCACGTAGCCCACGCGATAGCGTGACAATATTTTGGACTTTTGTGCGATGTCTGTCGAGCGATAAAAATCAATCACGTCAGCGTCACGTTTACCGACAAGATCACCGTTGCGTTGTTCGCTTTCGTGGAGCGGGCTCACTACGGTGGGGAAGCCGGTATTGGCGGCAATCCGTACACCATAGCCACGGTAGAATTCTATACTCGATTGCATGATAACCGGCAAGCCTTTGACATGACTATTGAGCCATTGGATGGCATTGTAGTCAGACAAAAACGCAATATCACGATCCGCAGTATTGTACGTAGCCGTTTTCATAAATGCGAGACCATCGAGCGTAGGTGCTTGATCCGCATTCATGCGATACGCCATCCGATTGGGCACCCCAATCAGCGTGAAGCTAGCACCCATCACCACTGGCACGATCATGACTGCAGCTACCACGGGCAACAGCGCCCGTTGCATTTGGCGCAAACGTTCCAAAAGTGTCGGTAATAGCATCGCAATTCCCACACTTAAGAGTAACCAGCTCTGTACACCAAATTTAAACACCGTGTTCATGCGATACCAGTCGCCACCAGCCATATGGTCACGGATATAAATGAGTTCTACCCCAAACGCCACGGCCCAGGCCACGAAAATCAACCACAGCCCAAACCACAATTGATTGTCGGATTGACGTTTGACCAAAAACGGCACTAACAAGAGCATAAAGAGCGCCAACCAAATGCGCGGATCACCCAGCCACGCCACGAGTGGCGGCGCCAATGGACCCCACAACGACGTAGTAACACCCACCACCGCCAACAGCACCAACACCGTGGCAAAGGCTATTTGCATCCAACGCTTTTGCCAGGCAATCACTGCACCAGCCACAATCGCCGGTACCACAAACAATCCCCACACGGCCAACCATGGCGCCCATGGCGAAGGTGTCGTAACCTGCGCAATACCACCAATTTGCGGCACATATTGTTGGAAGAAGGGCAAATAGCCAATATACGCTACTGCAGCAATCACCGCCACCTGCACCACCGCCCATACCGCCAACCACGGCCGTGACGATGTCCAGGCTCGCCGTACCAACACCCCACCCAAAATCAACCCCGCCGTAGGAGCATCCCACGAATTGGTGATTGCGAGTGTACCAATGACCATTGGTGCGAGTAACCACCATGCACCCGAGAGGCGTTTGTGGGTCAATGAATGCCATGCCAACGCCAACAAAAAGACCGCAAACGGCAAGGCAATTACATGCGCATGCAAATCGCCAAAGACAAAGCTCCAAGCGGGATATTCATTGATGGTGTTCGGAATAACGCGGGTTGAACCAACGAACCAATCACCGAGTGCGCTAGTCATCCCCGCTAACCCTTGATTTTGGAAAACCTCAAAGACTTGCTTGAGTCCACGTGACCAGCCGATTTCGAGGGCACTCGCAGGATTACCAATCACCCCCAACGCCAGCACTGCCGCGGCTACCGCCCAGCGCTTGCGCGCTATTTGCCACAACAACGCCGCCACACCACTCATAAGCAAGGCATACAACGATGCAATCACGAGGTTATAGCCGATTGCCGGAGCTACACCCATCAAACGAATCGGCAATGACATCAAGACATAGCCGTAATAATAGTAATTAACAGTCCCACCACTAAAAAACGGTGAATAGGGCGGCATCACGGGACTACGCAACACGGCATTGAGCAACCCAAATTCAAAGGGCTTTTCACCGCCCCATGCCGAATGCCATAAATCGGGATTGACCATGCGAATTGCCATCAACAACAAAAAGCTGCCTGTGAAAATCGCCTCAAACACCGCAATTGTACGGATTTGCGCCCGTAATGTAACCATCACATGTCGCAACCCACGCTGTATCGCAGGGATGACGTCGTGCCAATGGAACCACTCAGCCACCAGCGCATCATTCGATGTTGGACGCATACCAATCCGGAACAACGCCCACAAACTCAACTTCAATACCAATATAATCGCCACAATTAACCCAGTCGTCGAGTTATACATCAAACGCGCACTCACCGGCAACCACAAGGCATACCCGAGCACTAATAACCCTATGACTCGGGCCCAGACCCATTGTGTATCACCCAACCACAACGCCGGCATTAAGCCGAGCAATGCAATCAAATACCACGCCAACAACCATAACACTACAATCACCACAGTGTTTTGAATCGGATTCCAACCAGGGCTCGTCACCACTGGCAACTGGGCGTTTTCGACGGTCAACATCGACTGTTGTGCCAACGGAGCCGGCGCAAAGTGCGCCAACGTGCCGGTTTTGAGTACCCCAGGGGCATGATCTGCTACAGGCACTTGATAAATGACGGTTTCACCCACGCGAAATACTTCGCTGATTTTGCCGTCCTTGGCGAGTTGTGCAAACGCCGTACCCGTTTGTGCCCCGTACAAGGCTTTTTCCATGCGGCCTACGTAGACGTATTCCACACCATAATTTTGGATTTCGGCAAATGTTTTGGCGGCATCCACATCGGTATACCAGCGTTGCACTGCAGCCTGACGCGCACCAAGGACTGAGCCCACATCGGTCACACTGCGCTGTTGTGTCTCGTGCCACGGCCAGCCAATCAACGTCGGCAAGCCGGTATAGGTCGCAATCCGGGCATCCCACCGATACGCTTCGGCATGTGCTTCGAGCAAAATCGGAATCCCACGCACGTTATTACGGATCCAGTTAATCCCGGCCACATCTTCACTAAAATCAAAATTCGTGCCGTTTTCGCCCCAAGTAGAATTGGGCGAACTCATATACGCTTCACCATTTAATGTCAAGGGAATGGTTTTGTCGTAACGATCACCCAAACGCGCCGGGGTGGCAGTAGCAGGGTAGACAAATGCCGCAGCAACTAGCACCGCCGTCACTACCTGCCACCCTATTTTGAATGTGGCAAGATATTTGCTCAGCAATTGCCAAACCCATGCCAAAACCACTGCACTACTAATCGCCCCAAATACCCATACCTGCATACCAAACTTAAAGACGCTGTTCATGCGCCCAATATCACC
Source organism: uncultured Chloroflexota bacterium (assembly GCA_937876225.1). Classification (GTDB taxonomy): domain Bacteria; phylum Chloroflexota; class Chloroflexia; order Chloroflexales; family Roseiflexaceae; genus UBA965. Next base: position 25,363 of record CALFIC010000036.1, read on the forward strand.
CTTGGCCACCACCACTTCGGTCAATGCCGAGATGCCAAACATGGCCAAGACCATCACAATCGTAAATATCGTCTCGAGCGAAATCGCTGGCAAGCGTGGCTCAGCCCGACGCTCGATTTCGTCAAACACCGGTAATTCCAGCTGAATCACCCGTGATTGTCCACGCCATAGGCTCGGCATTGTAAATACACCGGTACGGGTCATAATTGCAACAATCAAGCCGATAATCAACATCATTGCACCGGCTTCGACATACAACGCCGGTACCGCGCGCAATACGCCCAACGCCAAGGCGCCCACCACCACTGCGGCGCTCCCTAGCGCATATGGCGCCGACAACCAACGCAACCGGATCAACAATAACGTACCGGCACTAATCGCCGCATACATCCACATACCAGACAATTCAATCAACAACGCCGTTGGTGTACGGAGTCCAGTCCATAATTCAAAGCCAGTATAGTCACTAGCAAACCATTGACTAAATGGCCAATTCACGATTTTGGACGAAATCATCAGCACTGCCACGGCCACACCCAAACCAATCAGGTGATTCAATAGATTGGCACGTCGTTGTTCGTCACGCCACGCTACCAACAACAACGTCACAATTGACATCCCCACAATCGTCGGATAGTCCCAGGTGTTGGTGGCATACGACACACCACTAATTAACCCCAGCAACAGTACTGGAATCAAGCGCTGTCGCCAACGCGGCCACAGCTGCCGCACCCGCGTGCGCCGTCGCACCAACGCCATCATCACACCCAATGCAGCCACCAACAACGGCAGGCCAATCATATGGGCATGCAGGTCGGCAAACAAAAAGGTAAAGAAGGGGAATTCGTTGATTACCCCGTCGCCGGTTTTGATGGCTACGACCCGCGTCGCATCCCAGAACGCCCATTCTTCACGACCACCACAAATTTGTTGGGCGGCGTACGACGTTCCTTTGTCACACGACTCGGGGGGGTTACTCCCTGTCCCAGGCAACATCCAAATCGCGTTAGACCAATTCCCCGCGACCACGGTAAACAGGGCAGCCAATAAAGCCCCAGCCAATTTGCGGCGCTCACTGGCAGGCAACGCTTGTAACCACCAACGCCATGCCCCCGCATAAATCGTGCGAAAGCTGCCTTGGAGCGCGAGTGCCACACCCCACGCCCCCACTGCCGTCAACGCAAAAATCGTCGGCACTGCCAAATTGTAGGCGGTTGACGGTGCAATTCCCGTCATATGTACCAACACACCCAGCATCACAAAGCCAAAGTAGTAGTAGTTGAGCATACCACCCGCAAACCATGGATCATAGGGTGGGAATGAAGGACTACGCACCACTGCCGTCAAAAACGCCAAATCCATTGGCTTTTCGCCACCACGACCTGGGTGCCACAAATCGGGATTGCTGGCGCGCACCCACACAAATGCCAAATAGGCCAGCAAAAACACAATTTGCGTGGTGATAATCAACCAGCGCCGTTGTGCCCAAAAACGTCGCCATGTGGCACGGTTACGCCACCAACTTACCACGGCGGCAGCCACCCACAACATCGCCAACACCCACACCCCAACCCGCCCATAATTCAAGGCATGTACGGTCCCTGCCAACCAAATCACCCATGCAATAATCAACAAGCCGAGCGTTTTGGCGATGGCAAAGCCACCATCAGGCAACCAACTCAAAGCGCGTCGCAGCAATACAAACGCTGCCAGGCCGAGCACTTCGATGGCCAACCACCACCACAACCAAGGAACCGTGGTGGTGGTAAACGTACTAAAAATCTCGTTCCACGAAGCCGCATTGCGATACGTGGGCCATTGCAAATCGGTGAAGTGCAACGCCGTCATCGCTTTGCTGGCCCGGATGGTGGGCATTTTGTAGACTTCTTCAAACACCACACCGTGCAAAATCAACGCCTTGGCTTTATCACTGTTATAACGGTCTGTTTTTTTGAAAATCAATACCCGGGGATGGTCATACACACTAAATGCCTCTTCGGCCCATGTCGCAGTAGGGAATTCAATCCCAAACAAGCGTGGTGAAGAGCGATATTCAGCTACCAAATCAAACCCGAGTGAGCCATCAAACAACGCTTTATAATAGTTAATTAGCGCAGGATAGCGCATCACCAACCGCCCTGCCGTGTCATAGACACGGTTGCTACTCATGATGATGTAATCGACATGATCGATTTGTTTGAGCATGCCTTTGTTTTCGGCACTGCCATCCCCAAAATATTTGTTTGGCTCGTCTTCGGCATAGACGGGGAATGCTTCACCGGGGAATTGGTCAGCACCACGACCATCAAGCCCCAACGGCAAGCCATCGTCCCATGATTCTGAGCTAATCACCGAACCAGTGGGAATGTTGGCATAAATCCAACGCGATGCCGCGACTCGAGTATGTTCTTCGGTGTACATCCGCGAAAACGCAAAACCCCACGCCAACGCACCAATCACCACCACCAATGCCGGTACCACCGCCATAAACGCAATCCCACGCGCCGTCGTCAAGGCGCGAGGGCGATGGAGCTCGGGGTCACCCGGCTGCCACATCCACTGCATGACTTTGTCAAAAATCGCCCGGCGATAACTCGCCAAATGCACGACCAGCCATGCCGCAAAAATCGTCAACATGCCATAGACCGGCAGGTAATAACGCATCGACATCAAAAACAAGCCACCCTGCCAGCCAAAATAAAACAACACCCACGTCCAAGGAATGAGATGGGCAATCATACGTCGACGCAACAGATACCAACCTGCGACCACGAACCCGAGCCATGCCGCAATACCTAACGGGGCCCCCATACCTGCCAACACCATGTTGGACAACGCAAATATATACCGCGGGCGAGCGGCCCATTGTTGGGTCGGTGGCCAATCAACTTCACCCGACGCAAATCGGCTAATGTCCGACATGCTCTGCAAAAAGCGATCGTCGGGGCGAATATCAAAATAGCCCTTCCCTTGGAGCAGATTGTCGAGGCGTAATCCAATATCCCCTAATTTATCGCTCAAAATCGGGCGTGCTTCACTGCCAGGCATCGTGCCGGCAAACATATCGGGACCCAATGTCCGGGCCGCAAACAGGGTCAATATGCCCCACATCACGACCAAGAGCACTTCCCGAATCATGGCGCGCCGATTATCGTTGCTATAGGCCCGATAAAACCGCGTCGCAACCGCCACCAATACCGCAATTGCCACCGTGGCCAACGTGATACGACAGGCAATCGCTGCGCCCACACCCACCGCCGCCCCAATATAGTCGTACCACGCACCTCGTTGAATAATCCGTACCGCATAATAAATTGTTAGTAAGATAAATGTGGTACTCGTGGCATCAACGGTAAAAAAATGTGCCTGTTGAATCAAAAAGGCCGTACCCGCCGTCATCAGTGCGGCAAGGTAGGCGACTTTTTCACCGTATAAACGCCGTGCAATCGCAAATATCAATAGTATCGATAGCAAATCAAAAAACGCCGATAGCCCACGCCCAACCTTGTGAATATCAGCAGTGTAATCAACACCATCGGGGTTGATGAGTTTGCGGACTTTGTCGGGGATTGCTTTGGAAAGTTTGTATTCGGGGTTTGACCCGTCGCCATACTTGGTGGGAGTCGTCAACCGTGGCGACATCCGATCAGGCGATGTTAACGCGACTGCGACAAACCGCGTAATCGTGTGCGGTAACATGCCATACACAAAAAATTTGTAATTCCCGTTGCGGGGATTGAGCGGCGTGTTGCTCGAATCAATAAATTGATGAAACGAGTTGGGTAAGTGGATTTGCGTGGCGACTTCTGTCAAAAATCGTTCGTCTGGATGCAAGCGAAATGATGGCTCATCCCAGCTATACAACCCATTCAAGCGAAAATACGCCCCAATCAACACGATTACCAGTAACAACAACACTCGCAGACCTTGTCGACGTACATACTGCAACATATTCATCAAAAATCCTTATGCGTTGCTCACACAACAGAACATCACATGGTCATCACACCGATGACAATGTCGAACGAATTTTCTTTTGTATCGCGAACCTATGATATACCTTACTGATTATGCACCTATTATAGCCCATATTTTTCGCACAAAAATACACCATAAACATGAAAAAAACACGACAAATACACTATAGTACTCACATTTCATTAATATTTCATAACCCAAATAGAAAATCGTGATGTCTACAATCATCTCATTGCATGGCACAGATTTATCCGGTAAATATGCCGGATTTTTTATAGTACCATTACAAGCCAACTACTAGAAATGCATCAGATGGCTATGGTATGATTACATATGATTATGGAATATCCAATTGTTGGTATCATAATCGGAATACTGGTATTTTTTGATTCTGTTTTATTGCGAGAGGCCGCATGCACATTGTAATTACGGGTGGTGCAGGGTTCATTGGTGCGAATCTCGCGGCTGCCCTCATCAATGATGGCTACCGTGTAACCCTTTATGACAATTTATCCCGACCTGGCGCCGCCCACAATCTTGCATGGCTCACCCGTCGCTTTGGCGACGAACGGGTCGTGTTACGCCGTGGCGATATCCGCGATGCCGCTGGCACCGCCCAAGCCTTGGCAGATGCCGATGCCATCATCCATCTGGCAGGGCAAGTGGCAGTTACCACGTCAGTGGCCAACCCCCGTGAAGATTTCGACATCAATGCCCTCGGGACCTTTAATGTCCTCGAAGCAGCCCGGGCATCGGGTCGTAACCCCATCCTGCTCTATTCCTCAACCAACAAAGTCTACGGTGGCATGGAAGACATCGTCGTCGTCGAAGACGACACCCGCTACCGCTACCGCGACCTCCCACGAGGCGCCACCGAAGCCCAACCGCTCGACTTCCATTCGCCCTATGGTTGCTCCAAAGGCACTGGCGACCAATACGTGCGTGACTACCACCGCATCTACGATTTGCGCACCGTGGTGTTCCGCCAATCGGCCATCTATGGTCCACGCCAATTCGGTGTCGAAGACCAAGGTTGGGCCGCTCACTTCATCATCGCCACCCAATTCGGCCGACCACTGAGCATCTATGGCGACGGCAAACAAGTACGCGACTTGCTGTATGTCGACGACCTCGTCGACGCCTACCGCAGTGCCATCACCCGGATTGACCATGTCGCCGGCGAGATTTTCAATATTGGTGGTGGCCCCGATAACACGATCTCGATTTGGCGCGAATTCCACCCCCACCTCGATCGCCTCAACGGCGCCCCAGTAGCCACCCCACGCTTTGCCGATTGGCGACCAGGCGATCAACGGGTTTGTATTTTGAATGTCGACAAAGCCCAAAAAGCCTTGCAGTGGGCACCAAAAGTCAGTATCACTGCCGGAATCGAGCGCTTGTGGCAATGGGTCGCAGAAAGCCGTAGCGAAATCGAAGGACGCTAACTGTCATGCGTGTACTCATCGCACTTACTTACTATCGCCCCTACACCAGCGGCCTCACCATCTATGCCGAACGCTTGGCCATTGGCTTGGCGGCACGTGGGCACTACGTCACGGTGCTCACCTCGCAATACGACTCGAGCCTCCCTACCCACGAAGTACTCAATGGTGTCAATGTCATTCGCATCCCCGTGGCTGCCCGCATCAGCAAAGGGGTCTTGATGCCTACCTACGGCATCGAAGCAACCAAACTGGCGCTCAGTCATGACGTACTTAGCTTGCATCTGCCCCAATTCGATGCCCCAGGTCTGGCCTTCCGTGGCCGCATCCTCGGCAAACCCGTTGTGTTGACCTATCACTGCGACCTACAACTCCCGCCAGGCTGGTTTAACCGCGTGGTTGATCAAGTCGTCCAATTTCAAAATGCGATGGCGGGGCGCTTGTCGACACGCGTCGTCGCATACACCGAGGATTTTGCCACCCATTCGCCCTATTTGACCCACTTCAAGTCCAAAGTAACCGTCATTCCACCGCCTGTCGAAGTAATGGATACGACCGACGCCGATGTGGCCGAATTTCGCCAACGCTACAACCTCACCGGGCCCGTCATCGGCATGGCCGCCCGTTTGGCCGCCGAAAAAGGGGTCGAGGTGTTGCTCGACGCTTTACCCAAAATCATCGCCCGCTACCCCGACGCTCGGGTGTTGTTTGCCGGGCCATTTGAGCAAGTACTCGGCGAAGAAGCCTACGCCCAACGCTTGGCACCACTCTTTGCCCAATACAAACAAAATTGGACCTTCCTCGGCACGCTCAATCAACGTGAATTGGCCACGTTTTTCAAAGCTTGTGACGTCATCACCGTCCCCAGCCTCAATTCCACCGAATCGTTTGGACTCGTGCAAGTCGAAGCCATGCTCCTCGGCACCCCCTCGGTTGCCAGTAACCTGCCCGGCGTACGCCAACCACCTACCCAAACCGGGATGGGATTGGTGGTGCCGATTGGTGATAGTGATGCCCTCGCCGATGCCTTGATGACTATCATTGCCGACCCCCAGCGCTTCCAGCGTAGTCGCGCCGACGTCGAAGCGCGCTTTAGTACCGCCAAAACCATCACTGCCTACGAAGCCCTTTTTCATCAACTTACCACAAGGAAATAAGCCGATGACTACGCCTACACCCACCCGTGATTACCTCATTCCCCACTTGATGACCTTGCCCCCACACCGCGTCATGATCCGCATGATCGAAGCGCGCTTGTTTGCCGAAACTGCCCCCGACATGCCCGAACCCATCCTCGACGTGGGCAGCGGCGACGGCACCTTTGCCGAAATCGCCTTCCCCGGCAAAACCATCTACGGCATCGACCCCATCAAAAGCGATACCCACGAAGCCTATGGGCGCAAAGTGTATCGCGGCTTGAGCGTAGCCGATGGCAAACACCTACCCTTCCCCGATAACACCTTTGAAGCAGCCTTTAGCAATTGTGTACTCGAGCACGTGTTGCCCCTCAAAGAAACCTTGTCTGAGACCTTCCGCACGCTCAAACCGGGCGCATCGTTTATCGCCTCGGTAGTAGGCAATCGCTTCCCCGAACAATTGTTGGGCACCAAGATCCTCAATTTCCTCGGGCTCGACGGCATGATCTACGGGCGCTGGTTCAACAAAGTATCGGTCCACCGCAACACCTTGAGCCGCGAAGAGTGGAGCAAGCGCTTCAATGACGCCGGTTTTGAAGTAGTGTCGTGTCGCCCCTACTTCAGCGACGACGCTTTGCCGTTGTTTGATTTGAGCCACTATATCGCCGCCCCATCCCTGATTACCCGCAAATTGTTGGGGCGCTGGATTATCGCCGCACCCTTCACCATCAACTGGTTGTGGGAGCCTATTTTGCGCCCGCTCTACAACGCCCCAGCTCCCGCCGATTCGCCCTACTACTTCTTCATTTTGCGCAAACCAGCTGCCTAATCACTACGTTTATCTATTCACACCCCCGGCGGCCATCTGGCATGCCGGGGGTGTTGTATCACCGCCAAGGAGCAATCCATGACCACCCCCAAAACAGCAATCATCACCGGTGCCAGTGCCGGCATCGGCCGCGCCACCGCCGTCGCCCTCAACGCCGCCGGCTGGCAGGTCGTCCTCAGTGGACGCCGTGCTAGCGCCCTCGAGTCGACCCAAGCCGCCTGTGTCAATCCTGATCAGACCCGCATCTTCCCCTGCGATGTCAGCGATCCTACCGCCGTGCGGGCTTTGTTTGATGACACCATGGCGCACTACGGGCATCTCGATTTGTTGTTTAATAACGCCGGGATTGGGGCTCCAGCCGTGCCCATCGATGAACTTTCGCTCGATGCCTGGCATGCCGTCGTCAACACCAATCTCAATGGTATGTTTTATTGTTTGCAACAAGCGTTCCGGGTGATGAAACAACAACAACCGCAGGGTGGGCGCATCATCAACAACGGCTCAATATCGGCGCACACCCCCCGCCCCAACTCGATCGCCTATACCGCCACCAAACACGCCATTACCGGCCTCACCAAATCAGCAGCGCTCGATGGCCGCCCCTACCAGATTGCCGTAGGGCAAATCGACATCGGCAATGCAGCCACCGATATGGCCGAACGGATGGCCCAAGGCATCATGCAAGCCCATGGCGCAGTCGTCGCCGAACCGTTGATGGATGTCACACACGTCGCCCAAGCGGTGTTGGCGATGGCCAGTCTGCCGTTGAGTAGTAACGTCTTGTTTCAAACCATTATGGCAACCAACATGCCGTATGTAGGACGTGGCTAAAACGATTAATTATGGCTGTTTTGGTGTACTATAGTAGCGAACTGATTTTCACCCGAAAGAGACAACGATGTCACCAGTACGTACCGTAATGATTGGTTGTGGCGGCATGGCCCGCCATCACATTCGCAACATGGTCAAAATGAAGGACACCACCCAAATTAGTGTGGTCTGTGAGCCTTCAGCCCAAGCCTACGAAGATACCGCCGCCCTCTTCGAAGAAGCCGGTTTGCCCGTCCCCGCCAACCAGCCTGATTGGCCAAATTGCTCAGCGACCACAAAGGGGCCATCGACGCCGCCTTT
>CALFIC010000037.1 GCA_937876225.1 uncultured Chloroflexota bacterium
CCTGCGCCCGTATCAGTGACGGCAGTGCTTGGTGCTGGGGTGACAACAATAGTGGGCAACTCGGTGATGGCACTACCACCAATTCTAGTGGCGCAGTACGAGTCACTACCGACAGTAGTGGCACATTCCTCGCCAACGTCAGCACCGTAAGTGTCGGCACCAATGCTAGCTGTGCCCTCAGAAGTGATGGTACAGTCTGGTGCTGGGGTGAAAACAGCGAAGGACAATTGGGGCAATGGGCGCTACCGAGTGACGCTATCCCCGAAAGTTCCAGTTTTGCCGTCCAAGTCAAAAAAGCCGACAACACCCCACTCAGCACCGTTACCGCCATTAGTGTGGGCACAGACCACGCCTGTGCTGTCCTCAGTGACAAAAGTGCTTGGTGCTGGGGTGACAACAGCGACGGTGCTACCGGTGCGGGCACTGCGGTGGCCAGCAAAGGTGCCGTACGGGTCACCAAAGCCGCCAATGCCGTGTTTACCAACGTCGTTGCAATTAGTGCTGGCGCATCACATACCTGTGCATTGCTCAGCGACAAAACCGTTTGGTGTTGGGGACTCAATACCTACGGCCAACTGAGCACTGGCACAACGACCACGAGTCTGGTCGCAGTAGCCACCGGGCTCACCAACATCGCAATCCTCGGCCAAAGCACCGGCAATCATACCTGTGCCGTCTCTACCACCAACACCCTTTCTTGTTGGGGCGCCAATACTTTTGGTCAACTCGGTGATGGCACTGTTGCCGCCAAAACCCGCGCCGTCGCCCTCAAGACTACCTACGCCGCCACCGTTGGCACCATCACCAGCGTCAGTAGCGGCGGCAAACAAACCTGCCTCACCAATACCATGGGTGAAATATGGTGTTGGGGACGCAATAATTATGGTCAACTCGGCAACAGCACCGTCACTAATTCACTTGCTCCCGTCAAAGTTCGCAATACCAGCGATGTCATGTTTGGAAATTAATCCACCAACATACCTCTGAAATAAAAACTCCACCGTACACTTGTTGTATTGTGGAGTTTTTGTTATAATAATGCACAACAATTGCACACCTTCAGGGCGGGGCGAAATTCCCCACCGGCGGTAAGTCACACGACAAGCCCGCGAGCGGTTACGGCCGCATGACACCGGTGAAACTCCGGGGCCGACGGTATAGTCCGGATGAAAGAAGGTCGTGTGTATCCATGGCATGCCATACCCTGTGCACACAGGGTGTGGGTGTGTGCATACGCGCAACCACCCTGAGCTGTACCAGAGGGTGGTTTTTTGTGCATCAATTCGATCCCCACGCATACGCACAGGCATTTGAACTCGCAACCCACGTACGGGGGCGCACCAGCCCCAACCCTCCGGTAGGGGCGGTGGTCGTGCGTAACGGGCAAATCATCGGCAGTGGCGCAACACAGCCACCAGGCGGGCCTCATGCCGAGCGTATGGCACTTGCTATGGCAGGTGATGCAGCCTGTGGCGCTGATTTATATGTCACCCTCGAGCCATGTACCTTCCACGGTCGCACGCCTGCCTGTACCGACGCCATTATCGCCGCCGGGATTCGCCGCGTCTATTATGGATTTCGTGATTGCGATCCGCGGATGCCCAGCAATGGTGCTGAAAGCATCCTTGCGCCACACGGCATCGACGTCATCCACGTCACCCCACCACAACCTCAGTCACAGCACGCCTTGCATCTCGCACCGTTTGTGTGGCGCATCCAACACCAACGCCCCTTTGTAACCCTCAAATACGCTATGAGTCTCGACGGCAAAATCGCCACGCATAGCGGCGTAAGCCAATGGATTAGCCATGAACACAGCCGCGCCCACGTGCAGCAAATTCGTGCCAGCGTTGATGCAATTCTGACGGGGAGCGGTACTGCCTGTACCGACAATCCCCGGCTTACCGTGCGCCACACCAGTCAGGCATCACCACACACCCCCTTGCGCGTATTGCTTGATAGCCACGGGCGAACCCCTACCACGTCACATATTTTTGACACCACCATGGCCCCCACGATGGTTTTTACAAGTTCACACGCTTCCCAAATCTGGCGTGACTCGTTGGCACACCAAGGTGTCCAAATCCACATATGTAACTGCACACCATCCCCACTGACCGAAGTACTCTCCCAACTCCATGCCATGGGCATCAATCACGTGCTCGTAGAGGCCGGAAGTCGATTGGCTGGCGCTTTGGCCGATGCCGACTTAATCGACGAAGTACATGCCTTTATTGCACCTGGATTTATCGGCAATCCTGCTGCACCTGGTCCGATAGGTGGCGCCGGGATTAGCCAATTAGTCGATTGGCAACGCTTCACCATTATCGACGTCCAGCACAGCGCAGCTGATGTGCATATTCACGCCTGTCGCCCGAGTATTTTCACTCATTGAAACCAGATAAAGGAATCATTCATGTTTACCGGCATCGTCGAAGAACAAGGCATCATCGTCACCGCCCACACCGGCTATGACCGGGACAACACCCTGTTGATTCAGGCCAACGCCGTACTCCAAGGAACGCGCATTGGTGATAGTATTAGCGTGGCCGGCGTCTGTTTGACCGTGACTGAGCATACCGACAACCAATTTCTGGTGGGGTTATCACCCGAAACACTACGCTGCACCAATCTCGGCACGCTCCGTAACGGTGACCCCGTCAACCTCGAACGGGCGCTGACCTATGGCGGCCGCATGGGTGGACACTACGTCCAAGGGCATATCGACGGCATCGCTCACATCACGGCGATACGCCACGAAGGCGAATCAAAATTCATCACCATCACGCCACCCCGTGATTTATTGAAATACATCGTCATGAAGGGCTATATCGCCATTGACGGCGTCAGTCTCACCATTGCTGCGCTCGATTACACCAGCTTCGGGATTGCAATGATTGCCCACACCCAAGCAGTCGTCACCATGGGGCAACAAGTAGTGGGCACACCCGTCAACATCGAAGTCGACATCATGGCCAAATATGTAGAACGCATCAGTAGT